>DATFKJ010000001.1:0-10876 GCA_035268705.1 Roseovarius sp.
AGGTCATTTGCTGGGGCCTTTTCTTTCGTACGAGTCGTACTAGGAGATGGCGGTTTTCGTACGAAAATCCAGCCATATGCCACAGTGATCGTACGACTCGTATGAAATGCCATGTGATTGGCTTGCGAAAAGGCACTCTCGGCTCGTATGACTTACCGTCATAGCGATGGTATTTTTCCCGGGTCCCACAAAAAATGAAATTCATGAACAGCCAGTACCAGAAAGACATGCAGACCCACCTGCGGGCCGCCGCGAAAGGCAGCGGGTGGAAGCAGGCCAAGGGTGTCGTGTTTCGGCAAGTGGAGGATTGGTTCATCGCCGGACAATGGAAATCGGTCAGTGCGGACCCCGCCGATGGGTTACGGATTGAAATTCTAGCCAAGCCGATGGCGATTGATCCCATGCTCTGGCAAGTGATGGGTTCGTGCGACAACAATGACCAACCCTTGAGTTTTCGACACTGGGGCTTTTTCGTCTGCGGTGCGCCGGTTTTGGATTTTGAAGTTATCAAGACAACAGAACCGGAACGGGCCGCCCCCGAAGTGATAGCCCGCCTGCAAAAGATGCTTCCGAAACTTATTGATAAATTGGGTTCGGAAAAGTTTTCCGATTTGGCGCAGGCGTCTTTGGGGAACCATGACAATTGGCGAATGACGGAGACCATCATTCATGCCCTTTGGCTGGAAGGGGATAATGAGGGTGCTGTGCGCTATGCCGAACACAACAGGGGTTCAATGTCGAACTCCTCGTTGATCGCAGACGCGTCAAAGGCGGGAAAAACGCATAACGAATTGGTCATCGAGGCCATCAAAGGGCAGGAACAAAGGGAAACCCCAGATGAAAGCGAGGGCCACACGGCCCCTAAAGGCGGGTTTTGGCAGCGCATCTTTGGCAAATCTGCGTGACGCGGAGTGTGGACCAGTCGCGCTCAGGCTATAGATCAGGCGTCGTCCTCTTCGGCGGTGATCAGGGTGATCTCACCTGCGGCTTCCAATTGCCGGATGGCGTTGACCACTTGTGTCATCGCGTCTTCGCCGTCGCGGGGTTTGACGCTCCCTAGTTCGCCGATCTCCTCGCGCAGGGCTTCGGCCATGCGCTTCGACATGTTGTCGAGGATGAAATCCGCCGCCGGCGCCAGTTCACCCGCCGAGGCCGACGCGAGGGCGGTTACCAGCACAGCTTGATCGACGTCACGGGTCAGCTTGGGCACATCCACCGGGTTCACCCGGTCGGGGATATGCACGAAGGTGAAGATTGCCTTGCGGACCAGTCGTGCGAAATCCTCGTCGGTTTCTTCCAGCCCGGTCAGCACCTCATCGCGCGTGGCGGCGGGGGAGTAGTTGAGAATCTCGCCCACCCGCTGCACCGGGCCATCGGCAAAGGCCACGTCGGGCACGTCGTGCAACTGCGCGGCGAGGGCCAGCCCGATGCGATCCACGGCGTCGGGGGCGATCGCCTCGGTTTGCGAGACGGCGTAGGTGATGCGCCGCGCCGTATCGCCCGGGAGTTTCCCCAGAAGGTCGGCGGCGCGGGCGACATCGAGCTTGGACAGCATGACCGCCGCAATCTCGGTGCTTTCGCGTTGCAGGATGGTCAAAAGGTCTTCGGGCTTGGCGGTGCGCACCTGTTCCCACGGATCGCCGAATTGGCGCACGCCGGCCTCTTTCTTCAGGCGGGCGGCGGTTTGCGGGCTGATCCGGCCATCGAGGGCCGAAAGCGCCCCGGCCACGCCTTTGGGAAAGGTCAGGCCCATCGCCTCAAGCTCGGCGGCGAATTCGCCGACCACCTCGGCCAGCGTGTTGCGATCGACATAGCGCATCGACCCCATCTGCGTGGTCAGTGATTCCTGTAGAGGTTCCGGTAATTCGGTAAGCGGCACATCGGCGCCTTCACTAAGCAGGAAGCGCACGATGATGGCGGCCTTTTGGCGGCGCGTCAGGCGCCCTGCGCTGTGCGAGGGCGGCGAAAGCCGGGCAAGTTGCGTCTGGTCGGTCATCCCATCCCCTGAGCGGCGGTGTCACGCGCAACATAACCGGGGAAGGGTGAAGAAATGTCTAAACCCGGCCCGGGGGCCGGGTCGATTTCTCAGCTGGTGGTTTGCGGCACGCAGCTGTGGCTGTCCGCGTCATAGGTCATGCCTTCGCCGCAGGACATGGCGTGTTCCTTATCCGCGCACATGGCAAAAGCGCCAGCGGCAGAAGCCATGGTCAGGGCGGCGGCGGTGAGAATCGTTTTGAAGGTCATCCCGTCTCTCCTGTTGGTTGACCCTGAAGAAAATAGCACGACTTTTGCTTTTTTCCAAAAACCAAACCCAAGAGAAATGCAGGTGTTTGACTTAGCTGCCTGATTTTTGCGCACGCGCGGCCATGACATCGCGGCCAAGATGCAAGGTATAGGCCTCAAGCTCATGCAGGGCCGTATCGGCCTTGGCTGCGTCTTGGCCTTCGACGGCATCGGTCAGGCGGCTGTGAAGGCCGACGATTTCCTCGCGTGAGCGGGCGGTGAAGGTGATCATGTTCATCAAGGGCTGCATCGCTTCGACCGCGCCGGCCAATTGGTAGCTGAGAACCGGGTTGTGGGCGGCATCGACAAGCGCGCGGTGCAGCGCCACGTCGGAGGCGCAGAACGACTCGTCGCTGAGACCCGGTTGCGATTGGCGGTGAATCTCGGCGCGCATCGTCGCCAGCAGGTCCGGCGTTCGCCGTTCGCAGGCCATCGGCGCGCATGCGCGTTCAAGGGCGTATCGCGCCTCGCAGGCGGTCTCGAAGCTGACGGCGTTCATCGACAGGAGCAGGGTCGAGGTGGTGATGTGCTGGCCGTAGGCCTCTTGATAGGACAGGCGGCGCACGAAAGCCCCACCCGAGGCCCCGCGTTGTGTGCGGATCAGCGATTGCGCCGCCAGACGCTTGAGCGCCTCGCGCACGGTGGAGCGGGAGACATCGAACTGGTCCGACAATTCCGCCTCGGAGGGGAGGCGTTCATCGACGATCATATCGCCGTTGATGATGGCATCGCGGATGGATTTGGCGATCTGCGCCGAAAGGTCGGCCTTGGGGTCGGTGTCGATTTTCATGAGAGTGTTTTAAATGTCGGACATTTGCCTTGCAAGGGGGCATCAAATGTCTGACAATTGCGCCGAGTTTGGCGAGTCGCAAGGGAGGGCGGCATGGTCTCGGGTACGATCAGACGCATGACCGGGTGGCACTGGCTATCGCTGTTCGCTGCGATCCTCGTGGCATGGGGCCTGCTTTACGCCATGGCCTTGCCCGAGGACCTGCGCGCGGCGGGCCGTATTTACGGGGCCGAGTTTCTGGCAAGCCTTTGCACGGTGACCCCCGATGCCGCCGGGTTCGCGCGAATTACCTTGATGTGGGCGCTGATGTCGGCGGCGATGATGGCGCCCACGGCGCTGCCTGCCTTTGCCACTTATGATGATCTGTCGCACACCGGCGAGACACGCTTTGGCGCCTTGGTGGGCGGTTATCTGGCGGTTTGGCTGGGCTTTTCGGTTTTCGCGGCGGCACTTCAGATGGGGCTTTATCAGGCCGGGCTGGTCAGTGCCTTTGGTGATAGCCGTTCAGCGCTCTTGTCGGCTGCACTGCTGGCCATGGCGGGGCTTTATCAGTTCAGCGAGATCAAGGAGGCCTGCCTTTCCAAATGCCGCGCGCCTTTGACGTTCTTCATGCAGCACTGGGGTGAAGGCCCATGGCGCAATGGGGTGCGGCTGGGGGCGGTGTGCCTTGGCTGTTGCTGGGCCTTGATGCTTTTGGCCTTCGTGGGTGGCGTGATGAACATCGCCTTCATGGGGCTGGCGACGGTGATCATGGTGATTGAGAAACTGCCCGATCTGGGCCGGTGGCTGACGCGGCCCTTGGGTTATGCGCTTCTGGCCGGGGCAGGGGCGATGGCACTGGGCGCGGTCACTTGAGATTTGAGAACACGACAACAAAGGGAGGCTGACATGGCCGAAGGAACACAGACACTGGACAAGGGTGAGGCGCAGCCGGTTGGCACGGTGCCTTGGGCGATCAAGGGCGAATTGATCCTGAACTGTAACTGCACGGTCTTTTGCCCCTGTGTGGTCAGCCTTGGGAAACACCCGCCGACGGAAGGGTATTGTCAGGCGTGGTCGGGCATTCGCATCGACGAGGGCCATTACGGCGATGCCGATCTGTCGGGCCTGAACGTTGGCTTGTTTCTTGAGATCCCCGGCAACATGGGGCGCGGCAACTGGAAAGCGGCGGCTTTCATCGACGAACGCTCGGACGAGGCGCAATACGAGGCGCTGGTCAATATCTTCAGCGGCGCGGCGCGCGGCACGACGGGCCTTTTCGGCATGCTGGTCAGCGAGTTTCTGGGCGCCGAACGCGCGCCTGTGGTCTTTGAGACCGAAGGCAAGGAACGCCGCCTGATGGTGGGCAAGAAAATCCAGGGCGCGGTGGTGCCGGTGGAAGGCAAGAACGGCGAGGATATCGTTGTCACCAACACCGAATACTGGATGGGCCCCGATATCACCGTGGCCACGGCCACCCAAGGCCGCGTGCGCGCCTTTGGCCGGGTCTGGGATTTCGACGGGCGCAGCGCGGAAATCTGCCAGATTGATTGGAAAGGCCCGCGCTGATGATCGAGCCGGGCTATGTGCGGATGATGGCGCGCTATAACGCGTGGCAGAACCGACAATTGTCCGAAGGCTTGGATGGCGTGCCGCTGGATGTGCTGCGCGCCGATCACGGGGCGTTTTTCGGCTCGATCCTTGGCACGCTCAATCACATCCTTTGGGCGGATCGCCTTTGGATGAGCCGCTTGGCCCCCGATCTGCAAACCGCACCCGAGGGCGGTATCGCGGAAAGCACCGGGCTATGCCCCACCTTCGGCGCCTGGGATGCCGACCGGTTTGCCATGGACGGGATGATCACGCGCTGGGCCAAGGGGCTGCATGCCGTCGATCTGACCGGTGATCTGCGGTTTCACTCGGCCAGCTTGGGGCGCGAGGTGACAAGCCCTGTGGCGCGTTGCGTCGCGCATATGTTCCACCACCAAACCCATCATCGCGGGCAGGTGCATGCGATGCTGACCAAATCAAACATCAAGGCGCCGGTGAGCGACCTGTTTCTCATGCCGGAGGATGACGCATGAACGCACCTTTCCTGTCCCTGTCGCGCCGGTTGCGGCGCACGCCCTTTTCCGATGGCGTGGAGGCGGCCGGGGTCAAGGCCTATACTGTCTATAACCACATGCTGCTGCCCACGGTGTTTCGCAGCGTGGAAGAGGACTATCACCACCTCAAGGAGGCGGTGCAGGTCTGGGATGTGTCCTGTGAGCGACAGGTGGAATTGCGCGGCCCGGATGCCGCGCGCCTGATGCAGATGCTGACGCCGCGCGATCTGCGCGGCATGACACCGGGGCAGTGTTTTTACGTGCCGATCGTTGATGAAACCGGCGGGATGCTGAACGATCCGGTGGCGGTGAAACTGGCCGAGGACCGCTGGTGGATATCCATCGCCGACAGTGACCTTCTGTACTGGGTGCGGGCCACGGCGCATGGCTGGCGGCTGGACGTTCTGGTGGATGAGCCGGACGTCAGCCCCTTGGCGGTGCAAGGCCCCAAGGCCGACGCCCTGATGGCGCGGGTCTTTGGCGATGCGGTGAATGATATCCGGTTCTTCCGCTTCGGCCATTTCGATTTTCAGGGCCGCGATATGGTGGTCGCGCGCTCGGGCTATTCCAAGCAGGGGGGCTTCGAGATCTATGTTGAGGGCAGCGATATCGGCATGGACCTGTGGAACGCCCTGATGGAGGCGGGCCGCGATCTGGATGTGCATGCGGGGTGTCCCAACCTGATCGAACGGATCGAGGGTGGGTTGCTCAGCTATGGCAACGACATGACCGACGACAACACCCCGCATGAATGCGGGCTGGGCCGGTTTTGTAACACCCATACGGCGATTGGCTGTGTTGGCCGCGATGCGCTGCTGCGCGTGGCGAAGGAAGGCCCGGTGCAGCAAATCCGCGCGCTTGAGATCGAAGGCGACGCGGTGCCGGGCTGTAAGGACTGGTGGCCTGTGTTGTCCGAGAAGGGCCGCAAGGTGGGGCGGGTGAGTTCCGCCGCCTGGAGCCCCGACCACAAGACAAATGTCGCCATCGGCATGGTCAAGCTGACCCATTGGGACGAGGGCGACGAAGTCGAGATCGTTACCCCGGATGGCCCACGCAAGGCCATCGTACACGAGGCATTCTGGGCCTGATCACGGGCCGCGGGTGACGGGAGCGAGGGGCCAGCCCCTCGCGCTCCCCGGGATATTTGGAAACAGAAGAAGACAGGGGGCTGGTCCTGTCGATCATGAAGGAGAGCGATATGTTCAACGCATTGGTCGTCGAGAAGGACGAAGAGAGCGGCAAGACATCCGCCGCTGTGCAGGAGATTTCCGAGACCGATCTGCCCGAGGGCGAGGTTCTGGTGGCGGTGGAGTATTCCACGGTGAACTACAAGGATGGCTTGTGCGTCGGGCCGGGGGGCGGTTTGGTGCGCAACTACCCTCACGTGCCGGGGATTGATTTTGCAGGCACGGTCGAGGCCAGCGACGATGACCGTTACAAGCCCGGCGACAAGGTGGTTTTGACCGGTTGGCGCGTGGGCGAGAACCGTTGGGGCGGCTATGCGCAAAAGGCGCGGGTGCCCGCCGATTTCCTTGTGCCGCTGCCCGCGGGCTTGGACACCCGGCAGGCCATGGCCGTGGGTACCGCCGGGTTCACCGCCATGCTGGCGGTGATGGCGCTGGAAGATCAGGGGATCAAGGACGGCCCTGTTTTGGTCACCGGGGCCGCTGGTGGCGTTGGCTCGGTCGCGACGGCGATTCTGGCCAAGCTGGGCCACGAGGTCGCGGCGGTCACGGGCCGGCCCGAGCAGGAAGAGTATTTGCGTGGCTTGGGTGCGACGGAGATCGTGGCGCGCGATGAGCTGACCGAGGTGACCAAGAAGCCGCTGGAGGCCGAACGCTGGGGCGGCTGTGTGGATGCGGTGGCGGGCGCGATGCTGGGCCGGGTCTTGAAGCAGATGCACTATGGCGGGTCGGTCGCGGCCATCGGCCTTGCCGGCGGGGCGGCTATCGAGGGCGCGCTGATTACGCCGTTCATCCTGCGCGGTGTGAACCTTCTGGGCATCGACAGCGTGATGCAGCCCTATGACAACCGCCTGCGGGCGTGGGAGCGGATCGCGCAAGACCTGCCGATGGACAAGCTGGAGGCCATGGTACAGCCTGCGACCCTGTCGGATTTGCCGGGGCTTGGCCGCGACATCCTGAAGGGTCAGGTCAAGGGCCGCGTCGTGGTGGATGTGAACACCTAATCGGCGGTCCATATCTTGAGGGGCGGGCAGTTATCTGCCCGCTCTGGCAGCTTTTCGATGCAGCGCTTTAGGTTTTGTTCGCCCTGCTCCAGAACCCTTGGTTGTCGGCCCGAGGGTTTGCGACGCAGGTCAGCCGAGATCACCGCCTCGGCCTTGGCGCGGGCCACGGCGCTTGGGTGGATTTGGAAAATTTCCACGGCGCTGCCGCAGAGGCTTCCTGCTTCGTCTTTCTCTTCACCATTCTCGCAAGGGGCGAGGTAGCCAGCCAAGTCGCGCAGGTTGCGAAAGAAAATCGCTTGGAAACCGAGGTTCATCCGCTCGGTGTCATGCACGATATCCAGTTCGTGCTGATAGACCTCCGAACCGTCGGGATAGATCGAGCCACCGTCGACCCCGGTGCCAGCGGTTTCTTGCAGCATCCAGTTGAGCGAGACACCGCCAAGCGCGCCCTGCGCATAGCTGCCGGCGACGTCGCCATGGGCGCCCGCGAACCAGACTTCCTTGACCCGCTTGAAATGACCCGCGTCGGGGTCGTCGCAATCGCGGGTCAGGCGGTTTCGGGTCATCAACACGGGGGTGTAGGTGGTGGCGCGGGTGTCATCGAGGGACACGGCATGTCGCACCTGCTTCATATTGCAGATCTGGTCCGAGTAACGCGGGTTGAAATCATTGGGATCGTCGTCGGCGTTGGACAGGCCCAGCACCTCCACCGTGTCCCAGAGCCCCACAACGTCAAAGGCGACCTGTGAATGATGCGCGCGCAACGGTACGTTCCAGCGGTCGCGCACCTGTGCCGTGGCCGCGCGGCGCATGCAGATATCGCGCAGGTGTTCGCGCTGATCCGCGCAGGCGCTTTGGCGCAGGTGGCCGGGCGGGAACTTGTAGGCGGTGAAGATTTCCGACAGGAATTCGCGCCGCTGGCGGGTCAGGTCCGGGTCATATCCGCCGCTGGGTTGGTCGAATTGTGTGAGGTCCAAAAGGCCCACGGAATGCACGAATCCCGCCAAGGCACGGGCGGCAAAGGCGCCGCGTGAATAGCCGTAAAGGTGAAGCTTGTCTTGCCCCGGGTCGAAGCGGTCCGACAGAAAGCCGTAGGCCGTCTCGACATCCTTGCGAAAGCCCAATCCGGTGGCCAGCCCCAATGGCCCGGTTCGGTCGGCCCCGACGCCCGAGGTATAGAACACCGAAAGATCGCGCCGATTCTGGAGCGTCACCAATTGGTGCAACCGGCCCACGTTGGTCACGCTGTTGAGGTCGTTGCCGGTACCGTCCAGCATCAGCACGACGGTTTTTGGGCCAATGCTATCGGGGGCCGTGGCAGATTGCGCGGCAGGGTCGCTGGCCGGGGTGAAGCTGCGCGTGACGCCACCTCCGCAGGCCGCAAGCAGGCACAGGGCAAGGGTGGGTATCAGTCGTGGAGCCGCTCGGAGGGACAAAAAGGACATGGGCATATGGGCCGTGACACAATGAAAAACAAGGCAATCAAAGCAGCTTTGCACGCCGCGCGTATCATGCGCAATGGGCAGGGCCATGTCGCCCGCCGTGTGAAAAGCGGCGCGGTTGATTGATTTCCGGGGCGAGGCCGCGTTACCGTGTGTGCAACGGGGCATCCTGTGGAACCGCCGCAGACCCCCGGGAACGGGCGCCCGCGGGTGCGGTCCGAGGCAACGGGCCGCTGCAGGGAAAAGCGGCGCGCGCAACAGGAGGGAACAGAATGTTCAAGACGATCATGACGCCGGTTGATTTGCGCCATCTTGATGATCTGGAGCATGCGCTTCAGATCAGTGCCGATTTGGCCAAGCACTATGGCGCTCAGGTGCATTACGTGGGCGTGACTTCGCCCTCTCCCAGCAGCTTGGGGCATACCCCGGAGGAATATGGCCAGAAGCTCAAGGCCTTTGCCGATGAGCAGGGCAGCAAGCACGGCATCAATGCCACGGCGGATGCGGTTGTCAGCCATGATCCGACCACCGATGTGGACGATGCCCTGATGAAGGCCATAGGTGACACCGGGGCCGATCTGGTGGTCATGCAAAGCCATATGCCCAGCCTCATGGACTACGTCTGGCCGTCGAATGGCGGCAAGATCGCCGAGCATGCGAAATGCTCGGTCATGGTCGTCCGCGGCTAAACCACGATACACCGATGCGCGAGCGTCGCGTCTTGTTCGCGACCGCGCATCGGTTTAGTGTGCGACCTTGGCATGGGACCGGGGGAGCCAAGTGAGCAGCACGACAGGGTTGGAGATCCGTTCCGCACGGGCCGAGGACGCCGAGGCGCTCTGGCCCATTCTGCGTGAGGTGATCCGCGCGGGCGACACCTATGCCATGGATTCGGGCCTGACCCGGGACCGCGCGCTGGAGATGTGGATGGAGACCCCGCGCGCCTGTTACGTGGCCGAGGTCGAGGGCCGCATCCTTGGCACTTACTACATCAAAACCAATCATGCCGGTGCCGGTGCGCATGTCTGCAACTGTGGATACATGGTGGCTCCGCATGCGCGTGGGCAAGGGATTGCCCGGGCCATGTGCGCCCACAGTCAGGACGCGGCCATGAAGCTCGGCTACCTGGCTATGCAGTATAACCTCGTGGCCGAAACCAATGTCGGCGCCATTGCCCTGTGGGAAAAGATGGGCTTCGAGACCGTGGGGCGCCTGCCGCGTGCCTTTCGGCATCCCGAGAAGGGTCTTGTCGATGCGCGGGTGATGTATAAATGGCTGTCTGACGGGCAGGGCGGCTAAGCCTCTTCCAAATAAACGGGACGCCATGGGATTTGCCATGGGAAAGCATGGGATGGCCCTGCGGGAAAGCATGGGACAACGCGTGCTGCACCTTGGCTGAATCGGCTGAAGGGACGAATCAACGCTTGAATCGCTGGGGTTTAGCGTGATTCACACGGGTAATTCCTGTAGGTTTTCAAAGTTCACGAGGCATTTTTCAAAAAAATCTGGGAAATCGTGGGAAATTTTTGAACTCATTGGGGTACACTATATGTTGTGCGTATTATTTAAGTCCCGCCTAGGTGCTGCGTCGAATCTGCAAATTTGACCACATTATCTTGTTTTTGAGGGGGGTCTAAAACAAGGTGTTGTGGGTTATGCCCTCAAAAAGTTATTGATTTCCATGAATTCCCATGTCATCCCTATAACCACGATGAGGACGGGAACAAAGGGGCGCTAAAAAGACCCCGAAACAAAATCCCCAAAGTCAGGTTTCATACAGGCACCCGCTTTCATCGAAACAAAGAGATCCGGCGCGCGGGCGAGCAGACATCCCCCCCAGGTGGCGCGCGCAGCTGGACTACCCGCTAGGCGGGACGAGGGCGGCGGATTGGGCAGTGGCAGCAGCTCAATCCGTCGTTTCGTTTAAAGCCCGGTGAATTCCCACCGGCACCAACAAAAAGGGCGGACGGGACAGTGGTTCGCAGGTTCAGAGGCGAGAGCCACCACAAGGTGGACACGAAGGGCAGGGTGTCGATCCCGGCCTCTTTTCGCCGTGTGCTCGAATCCTCCGATCCCAACTGGACCCCGG
>DATFKJ010000002.1:0-11956 GCA_035268705.1 Roseovarius sp.
AAAACGCTATGAGACCACACCCGGCCGTGTCCGCATTGGCGCGATGTTGCCGATGAACACCAAGGCACCTTTTGAGCTGGTCAACAAGCTGCTGCGCAAGAAGGAAGTGCAGCAAACGATTGACACCGTCTATCGTTACTGCGGCCAGAAAGAGAGCGTGATCTTCTGTGACCAGATCATGTCGATGGGCTTCAAGGAAGCCTTCCGCGCCGGGATTTCCTTCGGCAAGGACGACATGGTGATCCCCGACAGCAAATGGACCATCGTCGAGGAAACCCGCGATCAGGTGAAAGGTTTTGAGCAACAGTACATGGACGGCCTGATCACCCAGGGCGAAAAGTACAACAAGGTGGTCGACGCCTGGTCGAAGTGTAACGACGTTGTCACCGAGGCGATGATGGGCACCATCTCGGCCGACAAGCGCGACGAGAACGGCGCGGTCGAAGAGCCCAACAGCGTCTACATGATGGCCCACTCGGGTGCACGTGGCTCGGTCACGCAGATGAAACAGCTCGGCGGAATGCGCGGCCTGATGGCCAAGCCGAACGGTGACATCATCGAAACGCCGATCATCTCGAACTTCAAGGAAGGTCTGACCGTGTTGGAGTACTTCAACTCCACCCACGGCGCCCGGAAGGGTCTGTCGGACACCGCCTTGAAGACCGCGAACTCGGGCTACCTGACCCGTCGTCTGGTGGACGTGGCGCAAGACTGCATCGTGCGCGAGCATGACTGCGGCACCGAACGCGCCATCACCGCCGAGGCCGCCGTCAATGACGGTGAGGTCGTGGCAACCCTTGGGGAACGTATCCTTGGCCGTGTCGCGGCCGAAGATATCCTCAACCCGGTCACCGAAGAAGTGGTCATCGCCGCCGGTCAACTGATCGACGAGCGCATGGCCGATGCCGTGGAAGAGGCCGCCGTGCAAACCGCGCGCATCCGTAGCCCGCTGACCTGTGAGGCCGAGGATGGCGTTTGCGCCATGTGCTATGGCCGCGACCTTGCGCGCGGGACCATGGTCAACACCGGCGAGGCTGTCGGCATCATCGCTGCACAGTCGATCGGTGAACCCGGCACCCAGCTGACGATGCGGACCTTCCACATCGGCGGCGTGGCGCAAGGTGGCCAGCAGTCCTTCCAAGAAGCGGGTCAGGCTGGCACGATCTCCTTCGAGAACGCCCAGATACTGGAAAACTCCTCGGGTGACATGCTGGTCATGAACCGCAACATGCAAATGCGGATCATGGGCGAGAATGACGCCGAACTGGCCAGCTTCAAATTGGGCTACGGCACCAAGCTGCACGTCAAGGACGGCGACAAGGTGGACCGTGGGGACAAACTCTTCGAATGGGATCCGTACACCCTGCCGATCCTCGCCGAGAAGGGCGGGACCGCCAAGTTCGTCGATCTGGTCAGTGGCGTTGCAGTGCGTGACGTCACGGATGAGGCCACCGGCATGACGCAGAAGATCGTCACCGACTGGCGCGCCGCCCCGAAAGGCAATGAACTCAAACCCGAGATCATCATCGTCGGCGAAGATGGGGAGCCTGTCCGCAACAACGCGGGCAACCCCGTGACCTACCCGATGTCCGTGGATGCCATCCTCTCGATCGAAGAAGGGCAGGAAGTCCACGCCGGTGACGTCGTCGCGCGCATCCCGCGCGAAGGCGCCAAGACCAAGGATATCACCGGTGGTCTGCCGCGTGTGGCCGAACTCTTTGAGGCGCGTCGCCCCAAGGATCACGCCATCATCGCTGAAATCGACGGCTACGTGCGTTACGGGCGCGACTACAAGAACAAGCGCCGGGTCAGCATCGAGCCATCGGACGACTCGCTGGCGCCCGTCGAATACATGGTGCCCAAGGGCAAGCACATCCCCGTGCAAGAAGGGGATTTTGTCCAGAAGGGTGACTACATCATGGACGGCAACCCCGCACCGCATGACATCCTGTCCATCCTTGGTGTCGAGGCCCTTGCCGATTACATGATCGACGAGGTGCAGGACGTCTATCGCCTGCAAGGTGTGAAGATCAACGACAAGCACATCGAGGTGGTCGTCCGCCAGATGCTGCAAAAGTGGGAGATCCTCGACTCGGGCGAAAGCACGCTGCTCAAGGGTGAACACGTCGACAAGGCCGAGTTCGACGCCGCCAACGAAAAGGCGATTTCCAAAGGCGGTCGCCCGGCACAGGGCGAACCGATCCTGCTTGGTATCACCAAGGCGTCGCTGCAAACCCGCAGCTTCATCTCGGCGGCTTCGTTCCAGGAAACAACCCGCGTGCTGACCGAGGCCTCGGTTCAGGGCAAACGCGATAAGCTTGTGGGCCTGAAGGAAAACGTCATCGTGGGTCGCCTCATCCCGGCGGGCACCGGTGGCGCGACCCTCAAGGTTCGCCATATCGCGCAGGGCCGTGACAACGTGGTCATCGAAGCCCGCCGCGAAGAAGCCGAAGCCGCCGCAGCACTCGCTGCCCCGGCCGAGGATGACGTGGTCGGCGGGGATGAATTCGACACCTTCGTCGACACGCCCGAAAGCCGCGAAGAATAATCCGGCCTAGAGCTTCGAAATCAAAAGGCCCCGCATCGCGCGGGGCCTTTTTAGTTTTCGGCTGGATGCGGTTCGTAAAACACGCGCCTTGCCCCCCTTGAGTTTCATATGGAACCGGGGGCATCTTCGTTTGACGAAGGCGTTCCGAGACTGACCGCACCGCAGCTTGTGGCGACGCGGGCGCTTTATTGTGAAACTCTGCCGAAAGGCCGCCATGACCCCGAATGACCTTGTCCTGACCCCCCTTGGCCTGCGGTTTCGCGGGCGGCGTTACCCCTGTGCCATCGGCAAAGGGGGGCTGAGCGACCGCAAACGTGAAGGCGACGGGGCGACGCCGGTCGGAACCCATCGGATTGTTGGCCTGATGTACCGGCCCGACCGCATGGCGCGCCCGACCTCCTGGGCGGTGCCCATATCGCCGGGCGACCTTTGGTCGGATGATTCGACGCGCGAGGATTACAACCAGTTGGTCTCGCACCCCTATTCCGGCTCGCACGAGACGATGCGCCGCGCCGATCCGCTTTACGATCTGGTGCTGATCACCGATTGGAACTGGCCTTACGCCGTGCCGAATCGTGGCTCTTGCATCTTCTTGCATCAATGGCGCAGGCCGCATTACCCGACCGAAGGCTGCATCGCCTTCCGCCGCGATCACCTGCGCCGAATCGCGCAGGGTATCAGCTATGGAAGCCGCCTGATTGTATGCCGCTGACGGTGCCTACTCGTAGTCCCTCGCACCGAAAATGGCGCTACCCACACGGACATGCGTGGCGCCAAGGGCGATGGCTTTCTCGAAATCCCCACTCATCCCCATCGACAACCCCTTGAGCCCATTGCGCGCGGCGATCTTGGCCAAAAGTGCGAAATGAAGGCTGGCCTCTTCATCCACTGGCGGGATGCACATCAGCCCCTCGACCGGCAGGTCCAAACCCTTGCAATCATTGATGAATGCATCCGCATCGGCGGGCAGGATGCCGGCCTTTTGCTCTTCCTCGCCGGTATTGACCTGAATGAAAACGCCCGGGCAATGGCCTTCTTCCTGTGCGACCCGCGCGATTGTCTTGGCCAGCTTGGGCCGATCCACCGCGTGGATGTAGTGGCACAGATCAAAGGCCTGCCGCACCTTGTTGGTCTGCAACGGCCCGATCAAATGCAATTCCACTCCGTCGAATTTTTCACGAAACGCGGGCCATTTACCTGCCGCTTCCTGCACCCGGTTCTCGCCGAACACCCTGTGACCTTGCTCCAAAACGGCCTCGACCCGTTCGTTCGGCTGCTTTTTCGACACCGCGATAAGGGATGTGCTGCCGCCCTCGCGGCCCGCCTCGGCCTCGGCTTTGTGGATTCGGCTCTGGATGTCTTCAAGGCTCATTTGCGGCCCCTCATGTGCTTTGCAACGACAGCTTCAGCTTTGCCACAAAGCCGCGCCTCACTACAATCCCCGCAAACCACCTTGCCCCATCTGCCCACGTTGGATACTAGGGAAGAGAAACACAGGTGGACGGTGCTGCTATGACCCTTTTGCTGAGAATTGCCGGTTTTGTCTTGATGGCCACATTTGCGCTGGCGTCATGCAGTTCCGAGAATGTTCAGCCGACTCCGGAAGAACTTCTGCGTGAAAGCGGCCCGGATACATATGGCGTGCCGGAAACTTCGCTGCTGGATGCGCTGCGCGGCGTGGGCGAATCGGATGTTAAGGTCAATCGCTACCTTTGGACCGCGTCGCTCGACGTGCTCGATTTCCTGCCGGTCCAAAGCGCCGATCCCTTTACCGGGGTGATTTCAACAGGGTATGGCACGCCTCCCGGCGGAGGCCGCGCCTACCGCGCAACGGTCCTCATCAGCGACCCCGCGCTTGATGCCCGTTCGCTCAACGTGGCGCTGCAAACCCGCGGCGGCCCGGTCAGTGCCGGCACCCAGCGCGCCGTGGAAGATGCCATTCTGGCCCGTGCGCGCCAATTGCGCATTCAGGCCGGGCGCTACTGAACCGCCCCGCGGTCATCCACATGAATCTCGCTTAGGGCTTTGACCCATTCGATCTGCCGCGGCAGGCAGATCGACCTGAGGTCATATTGCGCCTGCATCAGCCGTCGCGCCGCCGCGCCAAGACTTGTGCGCGCCGCCTCATCCTCCAGCAGGTCACAAACCTCTGTCACCAGGGCGTCACCGTCGAAAAAATCGACCAGCCGCCCGGTCTGCCCATGGGTGATGACCTCTTCCACCGGGGCCACCCGCCCCGCGACGATGGCCGCCTGACAGCTCATCGCCTCCATAAGGCTCCAACTCAGGACAAAAGGGTAAGTCAGGTAAACATGCACCCGGCTGACCTGCAAAAGCTGGGTGAATTTGTCATAGGGGATGCGGCCAAGGAAATGCACCCGCGCCCAATCCTGCGGTGTGATCTGGTCCTTCACCTCGTCGATGAAAATCTGCTTCCACGTCTGCCCCTTGGGGGGACGCGCACCATAACTCACCTCGTCGCCGCCCACGATCAAGACCTTGGCCTCGGGACGCTCTTTCAGCAATCGGGGCAGGGCGCGCATGAACACGTGATAGCCGCGATAGGGTTCCAGGTTGCGGTTCACGAAGGTGATCACCTCATCCTCCCGCGTCACGTCCACCGACCCCTCGATGGTCAGGCGCACATCCGGCCTCGGGCAGGAGGTGGCCGTGTTGATTCCGTCGTGGCTGACGGTGATGCGCTCGCGAAACTCCGCCGGAAAGGTACCGGCCTGAAATCGTGTCGGGCTGATCCCCCCATGGGCGGCGGGGAAATGCAGATGGTTGTTGATGTTCTTGATCCGGATGCGCAGGGCCTGCGCCTCGGGGTCCGACGACTTGTCGAACTCAGGGTCGAAATTCAGATGCGGGTATTCGGCATGGTGATACAGTTCACAATACAGCCCGATCCGCGCCTCGGGCCAGACATCGTGCAAGAACATCGACTCGCCCCAACCCGGATGCGCAAGGATCAGGTCGGGCATGAAGCCCTTGTCCTTCAAGTCCCGCGCGGCACGCCAACAGGCCTCGCCCCGCGTCACCTTGGTATCCAGATCCACCAGCCACGGGTGCAGGTTCTGCCCCGACCGCTTGGGCAGTCCATAGGGAACGACCTGCACGCCGTTCCATTTGGTCGGCTTTTTCACCTTCAGGGTCAGGGCCACGCAGTGATGCCCTGTTGACGCCAAGAGCGGCGCAAGGTGCTTGTACTGCCCCGGGAAATTCTGGTGAATGAAAAGGATTTTCATGCAGCGACCACTCGATACTGTTTTTCTCGTTATAGGCACGGGTTGAATACCTGCAAAGCCCTGTCTTTTTGGGCTTGGGCACTGGACCCCGCGCGCCACGCGGCCTATCACGCATGGGTAAATATCAAGACCACCTTGAGGGTAAGTTGCACATGTCGCGTTATTCGCCGTCCGAGATCGAAGCCAAGTGGCAAGAGGCATGGGAAAAGGCCGGGGTCTTCCGCGCCACCCGGACCGAGGACAAACCCAAGTACTACGTGCTAGAGATGTTCCCGTACCCCTCGGGCCGCATTCACATGGGCCACGTGCGCAACTACACCATGGGCGACGTGATCGCGCGCTATAAGCTCTCCACCGGGCATAACGTGCTGCACCCGATGGGGTGGGATGCCTTCGGGATGCCGGCTGAAAACGCCGCCATGGCCAGCGGTGGCCACCCCAAGGATTGGACCTACGGCAATATCGACGACATGCGCGCCCAGATGAAGCCGCTTGGCCTGTCGATTGACTGGAGCCGCGAGTTCGCCACTTGCGATCCTGAATACTACGGCCAGCAACAGGCGCTGTTTCTTGATTTTCTGGAAAAGGGCCTCGTCTACCGCAAGAACGCCGTGGTCAATTGGGACCCGGTGGATATGACCGTTCTGGCCAACGAACAGGTGGAAAACGGGCGCGGTTGGCGCTCGGGCGCTTTGGTGGAGCGGCGGGAACTCACGCAATGGTTCTTCCGCATCTCCGATTTTGCCGGGGAATTGCTGGATGCTTTGGACGGCCTCGACAACTGGCCCGCCAAGGTGCGCCTGATGCAGGAAAACTGGATTGGCCGCTCGCGCGGGTTGCAGTTCGCCTTCTCGCTCATTGACGGCCCCGAGGGCCACGACCGGATCGAGGTTTACACCACCCGCCCCGACACCCTCAACGGCGCCAGCTTCATCGGCGTATCGCCCGATCACCCGCTGGCCCGCCAGTTGGAAAAAGACAACGCCGATCTGGCCGCGTTCAACGCCGAATGCCGCCGTATGGGCACCTCGGAAGAGGAACTTGAAAAGGCCGAGAAGAAGGGCTTTGACACCGGGCTGCGGGTGCGCCACCCCTTCGATACCTCGTGGGAACTGCCGGTTTACGTCGCCAACTTCATCCTCATGGACTACGGCACCGGCGCGATCTTTGGCTGCCCCGCGCATGACCAGCGCGACCTTGATTTCGCGCGTAAATATGAGTTGCCCGTCGCCTCGACCTTCGAGCCGGAAACTCTGCCTGAGGATTTCACCCGCCCCGAAGAGGGCGGCGCGGCCTTCGTGCCCCCGAAAACCGAAAAGGTGCGCTACGTCAAAGGCTTCGCCGGTGACGAGGTGCAAACCGGCGAAGACGCCATCGACGCCGCCGTGGACTTCTGCGAAGCCAATGGCGTGGGCCAAGGCGTCACCAAATACCGCCTGCGCGATTGGGGGCTGAGCCGCCAACGCTACTGGGGCTGCCCGATCCCCGTGGTGCATTGCGACACCTGCGGCGTGGTGCCCGAGAAGAAAGAAAACCTGCCGATCCAACTGCCCTATGACGAGGGCGGCTCACCGATTGACTTCTCGACTCCGGGCAACCCGCTGGACCGTCACCCCACATGGCGCGATTGCACGTGCCCCGCCTGTGGTGCGCCCGCGCAGCGCGAAACCGACACCATGGATACCTTTGTGGATAGCTCATGGTATTTCGCCCGCTTCACCGCCCCCCGCGCGGAAACCCCCACCGATATGGCCGAGGCCGAGTATTGGATGAACGTCGATCAGTACATCGGCGGCATCGAACACGCGATCCTCCACCTTCTCTATTCGCGCTTCTTCGCCCGCGCGATGCAGATCTGCGGCCACCTGCCGGAAAAAGCCATCGAACCCTTCGACGCGCTTTTCACCCAAGGCATGGTCACGCACGAGATTTACCAAACCCGCGATGAAAACAACCGCCCCGTCTATCACTTTCCCGAGGATATTGAGGGCGGCAAATTGAAAGCGACAGGCGAGGCGGTGGAATTGATCCCCTCCGCCAAAATGTCGAAATCCAAGAAAAACGTCGTCGACCCGGTCAGCATCATCGACGCCTTCGGCGCCGACACCGCCCGCTGGTTCGTCCTGTCCGACAGCCCCCCCGAACGTGACGTGGAATGGACAGCCGCCGGGGCCGAGGCCGCGCATAAGCACCTCTCCCGCGTCTGGAACCTCTGTGACCGCATCGCCCAGATGGACGAAGGCGCGACAGGCGAGGGTGACGAGGCCCTGCTGCGCGAGATGCACAAGGCCATCCATGACGTTACCATGGGCGTGGAGTCCTTCGGTTTCAACGCCGCCATCGCCCGGCTTTACGCCTTCACCAACACACTGGCCAAATCCAAGGCCGGGGCGGCGGCACAACGTCAAGCCGTGATGACCCTCGCACAACTCATGTCCCCCATGACCCCGCACCTCTCGGAAGACATCTGGGCGCACCAAGGCGGCGAGGGCCTCATCGTCAACGCCCCATGGCCCAAGGCAGACCCCGCCATGCTTGTCGAGGACAGCGTCACGCTGCCCATCCAGATCAACGGCAAACGCCGCGCCGAAATCGAAGTGCCGAAAGATATGGACAAGTCCGAGGTTGAAAAAATCGCGCTCTCCACCGATGCTGTGGTCAAGGCGTTGGATGGGGCCCAACCCAAGAAGGTCATCGTCGTCCCCGGTCGGATCGTGAATGTCGTCGTTTAACCGTCGTCTTTTCCTGCTTGGCACCGCCACCATCGTGGCGGGCTGCGGCTTTGCGCCTGCTTACGGCCCGAACGGCCCCGCGCAATCCCTGCAAGGCACCATTGCCGTGGATGAACCCGATAGCCGCGCGGGGTATCTTCTCACCCGCGCGCTTGAGGATCGATTGGGCCGCCCCGCGCCGGCGCGCTTTGGGCTTGCCTGTTCCGTTTCGCTCGACACACAATCCGCCGCCATCTCTGCCAGCAACGTTGCCAACCGGGGCAATCTGCTGGGCGGTGTCACATATGCCCTGCGCGACCTTGAAACGGGTGAGGTTTTGATTTCGGGCAAGGTGGATAGCTTTACCTCCTATTCTGCCTCTGGCACCACGGTCGCAAGGCAAGCCGCCGAGCGTGACGCGCAGGAACGGCTGATGACCATACTTGCCGATCAACTCACCACCCGCCTTATCGCCGCCTCCGGCAGCCTTCCCACATGAAACTATCTGGGCGCGACGCGCCGGGCTATTTCGCCAAGCCCGAGGCGCACCGCACGGGCCTTCTGATCTATGGCCCTGACGGGATGCGCGTGGCCCTCAAACGCCAAGAGGTGATCGCCGCCCTCATCGGCCCCCAAGGCGAAGAGGAAATGCGCCTCACCCGCATCCCCGCCGCCGATCTGCGCAAAGACCCCGCCATGCTTCTGGACGCCACCAAGGCCCAAGGCTTCTTTCCCGGCCCGCGCGTGGCCTTCGTCGAAGACGCCACCGACGCCATGGCCCCCACGATCATTTCCGCCGTGGAAGACTGGCAGGAAGGCGATGCCCAGATCATCGTCACCGCCGGACAACTCAAGGCCACCTCCAAACTGCGCAAACTCTTTGAGGGCCACCCCAACGCCTATGCCGCTGCCATCTATGACGATCCCCCTTCAAGGGACGAGATCGAGGCGACCCTCGCCAAATCCGGCCTGCGCGACATCAGCAATGACGCCATGCGCGACCTCACCGCACTGGCCCGCGAGTTGGACCCCGGCGATTTCCGCCAGACGATGGAAAAACTGGGGCTCTACAAGCTGGGCGACGACGGGCAACTGACGCCCGAAGATATCGCCGCCTGCGCGCCCAGTTCCACTGAGGCCGAGCTTGACGATATCCTCAACATCGTGGCCGAGGCGCGCTCGGGCGAAATCGGCCCGGTGATGAAACGCCTGCGCGCCCAAGGGGTGCAACCGGTCAGCCTTTGCATCACGGCCACGCGCCACTTCCGCACGCTCTACACCGCCGCCTCCGATCCCGGCGGCGCGGCCCAAGGCATGGGCCGCCTGCGCCCGCCCGTCTTCGGCCCGCGACGCGACCGAATGCTTCGGCAGGCGCAAAACTGGGGTGCGCCCAAGCTGCAAGATGCGCTCAGCCTTCTGACGGAAACCGACCTGCAACTGCGCTCCGCCGGACAGCGCGCGCCCGAAATGGCCCTTGTCGAACGCGCGCTCATTCGGTTGGCGATGATGGCGGCGCGGTAGGGGCGCGCGCAGCCCAAGGCCAACAACCAAGGATGATCAAGGATGACATGGCGCGCTCGCCGAAGCGGTCGTTCGTGCCGTAGACAAAGATTGTCGATCGCCCTGACACCCAAGACGCTCCGCGCGAAATTTGGCTCCACCACTTTCAGCACAGCAAAAAGAGACTTACCTTTGCCGGGTTACCAAAGCGTCTCGAAAGACCGTCACCTCTCGACAACACTTCGAAACGCCCACACCGTATCAGTGTTTCGGGTTCAAACCTTTGCTCACCGAAAACACGAAACGCTTTAAGGAGGTACGTATTGAATACACCGGCATCTAAACTTCCACCGATAGACCCGGCGCGCGCTGACATCATCAAAAACTATGGCGGTCAAATAACCGCTCTCGATCCGATCGGCGCGCAAATCACTGGAATGGATCTATCTTCCAAGGACACACCGCCACCCGAGGTCCTTGAGGCTTTGGAACGTGAGATGGCGGAACGTGGTTTTCTTGTCTTCAAGAATGAGACGCAGCTGGAGCCAGAGGATTTCTTGCGTGCCAGTTGTTGGTGGGGCGGTCGCGAGCTGCACAGCACCCATGGCGTGCATCCCCAGACGCCCGGTGGCAACCGCCATATCTTTCGTCTTTCCAACGATGAACGCTACGGCATTCCGGACGTAGGGCCGCAATGGCACAATGACGGCAGTTTCCTGCCCGCGACGTTCTCCCATTCCGGCTATCACATCATTCGCCCTGCCGAGAAGGGCGGCGGCACGCATTTCGCGCATCAGGGCCTCGCCTTCGAGGCACTGCCGGAGGATCGAAAGGAACGCTGGAGCCGCCTGTCATCAGTGAATTCCACCTCGGGCGTCGTACATCCGCTGGTGCATGAGCATCCCCTGACAGGTCAGAAATGCATTTGGCTGCATCTGGGCATGACCGGCGCCGTCATTGAAAAGCTGCCGGATCAGGATGGCTTCAGCCTGTTGCACGCCGACGATCTTCAGCAGCTCTGCCACGAGTACAACGATATTCTGAATGCCGGGCTGACCGAGGGTTATGCGGTGGCATACGAATACTCTGAGAATGATTGTGTCTTCATAGACAATCTGGCCATCGCCCATCGGGCGGCCCCCGAAGCGCATATGCCGGTAGAACAGCAGGGCCTGCGGATCATGCATCGCAGCACCGTCAAGGGCGTGAAGGACCTCGCCCCCGGCTTTGACCTGCCGCAACATGTGCGGATCGACGGGCCCAACCCGATTGGTGAAGGTGTCTGGCAAGGGGGCGGGATTGGTTTTCGGTGGGAGGAAGGCATAAAGATGCGCAACTGACGTCTTTCGCGAAATGCCGCCTGACACTTGATCGTGTATGCGTTTCGCCGTTCGCTGATGCCTCAGTTTAAAGGTGGAACGCTTCAGCGCCCCGCGCTCGGAAAAAAGGGTCTGCTCTGCCACCGTTTTGGCTTTGATTGCTTTGCAAGGCCACCGCTCAAGACGCCTTTGCCATCACGAAAACGCGGCAAAATCCGGGGTTCGCCAAACCTCTGGAGGGCCGCGTCCACAAAGGCCATGCGGGTAACCTTGAAGAATGCGGTAATGGGGTCTTTTCCATGAACACGGCGCAGACAGAAGCAAAGTCCTGCATTGCCGATTGCAGTGGTGAAATCAGCGACTGGCGCCTTGTCCGGCAACAGCACCGAGTGCCTCATGGATCACAATCAGGCAATCCTCACAGAATCTTAAAAACGTACAAAATTCCTGTACAAAACGTACGTTTTGCACCGTACGCCAAGTTAATTCCACGGGGTGCTGCAAAAAATACCGACGCGATACCGACGTCTTACCGACGCGATGCAGCGCGGGGTTTTTCTCGTTAACCCAAGGGGTTAGCGGCGATTCGTGGCGCGATCCCCGGACCGCGCCACGCATGGCTCATTTCAG
>DATFKJ010000003.1:0-4101 GCA_035268705.1 Roseovarius sp.
CAAGCCCGCGTTGCAGGGTGGCAAGCTGCGCTGCATGGGCTCCACCACCTTCAAGGAATTCCGCCAGCATTTCGAGAAGGACCGCGCATTGAGCCGCCGGTTCCAAAAGATCGACGTGGTCGAACCCACCACCGATGATGCGATCAAGATTCTCAAGGGCCTCAAGCCCTATTTCGAGGAGCATCACAGCGTCAAATACACCAATGACGCCATTAAATCGGCGGTGGACCTGTCGGCGCGTTACATCAACGACCGCAAGCTGCCCGACAAAGCAATCGACGTGATTGACGAAGCGGGCGCGGCACAACACCTGATGGCGGCCTCCAAGCGCCGCAAGAGCATCGGGGCCAAGGAAATCGAATCCGTGGTCGCCAAGATCGCGCGCATCCCACCCAAGAACGTCAGCAAGGACGACGCCGAGGTACTCAAGGATCTCGAAGGTTCTCTCAAGCGGACGGTCTTTGGGCAGGACAAGGCGATCGAGGCTCTCTCGGCCTCGATCAAGCTGGCGCGTGCGGGCCTGCGAGAGCCGGAAAAACCCATCGGCAACTACCTCTTTGCCGGGCCGACGGGCGTCGGCAAGACCGAGGTCGCCAAGCAATTGGCCGACCTGCTGGGTGTGGAACTGCTGCGGTTCGACATGTCGGAGTACATGGAGAAACACGCCGTCAGCCGGTTGATCGGCGCACCCCCGGGCTATGTCGGTTTTGACCAAGGCGGCCTATTGACCGATGGCGTGGATCAGCACCCGCATTGCGTGCTGCTTTTGGACGAGATCGAAAAGGCGCACCCGGATGTCTTCAACATCCTGTTGCAGGTGATGGACCACGGCAGCCTGACCGACCATAACGGGCGCACGGTGAACTTCCGCAACGTGGTCTTGATCATGACCTCGAACGCGGGTGCCGCCGAACAGGAGAAATCCGCCGTGGGCTTTGGCCGCGACCGTCGCGAAGGTGAGGATACCGCCGCGATCGAGCGGACCTTCACACCGGAATTCCGCAACCGTCTCGACTCGGTCATCTCCTTCGCACCGCTACCCAAGGAGGTCATCCTTCAAGTGGTCGAGAAGTTCGTGCTGCAACTTGAGGCGCAATTGATGGATCGTAACGTGACCATCGAATTGACCACACCCGCCGCCGAATGGCTGGCCGAGAAGGGGTATGACAGCAAGATGGGCGCGCGGCCGCTTGGCCGGGTCATCCAAGAACACATCAAGAAGCCACTGGCCGAGGAATTGCTGTTCGGCAAACTGGCCAAGGGCGGTGTGGTCAAGGTGGGCGTCAAGGACGGCAAGATCGACCTGAAGCTTTCAGGTCCCGACCGTCCGCGCCTGTCGGGCAAAAAGCCGCCGCTTTTGACCGCGGAGTGATGAACGCGCTGCGGCATAGCCTTGCCGCATTGTTATGGACGGTCGCCGCCCCGGCGGCGGCCGATCCCCTTGCCCTGAGCCTGCCGATTGACTGCACGCTGGGCCAATCCTGTTACATCGAAGATTACGTGGATGCGCGCCCCGGCGACGGGCAGCGGGATTATACCTGCGGTTTGAAATCCCGCGACGGGCATCGCGGCACCGATATCGTGCTTTTATCGTTCAAGGATATGGCGCGCGGCGTCGATGTTCTGGCCGCAGCGCCCGGTGTCGTGGACGCCACCCGAGACGGGATGGAAGATGTCCCGGTAAGCCCCGAAACGCGCGATGCGATCCGCGGGCGGGAATGCGGTAACGCGGTGCGGATCGACCATGGCGAGGGCTGGCACACGCTCTACTGCCATTTGCAGAAAGGCAGCTTGCAAGTTCAAAACGGCACGCGGGTCGCGGCGGGGGATGTCTTGGCCCGCGTTGGCATGAGTGGCCTGACCAACGTGCCGCATGTGCATCTTGGCGTCCTGAAGGACGGCCAGATCGTGGACCCCTTCAACCCCGAAGCCAGCGACACTTGTGGCGCGGCGCAGGGCGATGGATTGTGGCAAGTGGCCCCCGAATACCACCGCGCGGGCCTGTTCACCGCCGGGTTTTCCGGCAACGTGCCGAGTTTCGAGGCCGTGAAATCAGGCCGCGCGCGGATCGAAAGCGCGCGGGGCGGCTCCAACCTTGTGCTCTACGGGCATGTCTTCTTCGCAGAACCCGGTGATCGTTTGCGGTTCACCATCAGCGGACCTGACGGCGAGGTGTTCCGCAATGACGTGACACTGGACGCCCCCCAAACACAACTTTTCCGCGCCATGGGCCGCAAAGCCCCCGAGGGCGGCTGGCCCGCCGGAGCGTACCGGGGGTATGTGACCCTGTCGCGTGAAGGGCGTATTCTGGCCACCCGGCACGCGGATGTCGAGGTACGACGGTAACACCGAAATCTCTGAACGATTTCGGCTCCCTCACCGCATGCGCTTCAGTAAAAGCTCTGCGGGTCGATATCCACGGCCAGCCGCAAATTGCTGGGCGCTTTCAACTGCCCCACCCATTGCGCCACCGCCCCCTGCAAGGCGACGCCCTTGGGCGCCTTCACCAGCAAACGCACCCGATGCCGGCCGCGTATCCGCGCAATCGGCGCGGGCGCGGGGCCGAAAACCTGCGCCCCCACCGCGCGTACCGGTCCATCCCGTCGCGCCAGTTCCGTCGCGAAATCGAACACCTCCTGCGCATCGGTGGATGACAGGATGATCCCCGCCATGCGCCCATAGGGCGGCACGCCGGCCTCCCGCCGCCCCGCCGCCTCGGCGGTCCAAAAGCCTTCTTCATCGCCCGACAGAATGGCCCGGATCACCGGATGCTCGGGCTGGAAGGTCTGCAACAGGGCGGTGCCCCGCGCCTCGGATCGTCCGGCACGTCCAGCCACCTGCCGCATCAATTGAAAGGTCCGTTCGGCGGCGCGCAGGTCCGAGCCTTGCAAGCCCAGATCGGCATCAATCACCCCCACCAGCGTGAGACGCGGGAAGTTATGCCCCTTAGCCACCAGTTGCGTGCCGATCACGATATCGGTGTCCCCCTCGGCGATCTCGGCAATCTGCGCCTTCAGCGCCCGGGCCGATCCGAACATATCCGAACTCAGCGTCGCGATCTTGGCGTCGGGGAACAGCGCCTGCGCCTCCTCGCTCAGCCGCTCCACCCCCGGACCCACAGCCGCCAGCCGATCCTCGGCCTCGCATTCGGGGCAGACCTCCGGCACCGGCTTGGTCTCGCCGCACTGATGACAGACCAACCGCTTCTGAAACCGATGCTCCACCATCCGCGCGTCACAATGATCGCACCCGATCTGATGCCCGCACGCCCGGCAAATCGTCACCGGCGCATAGCCCCGCCTGTTGATGAACAACAGTGCCTGTTCACCCTTGGCAATCCGCGCATTGACCGCCGCCTGAAGGCTGGGCGAAATCCAGCGGTTCGAGGGCAAGCTTTCGGCGCGCATATCAATCGCCCGCATCTCGGGCATCACCGCCTCGCCAAACCGCGCGGTCAGGTCCAGCCGCCGGTATTTCCCGGCCTCCGCATTGGCCCAGCTTTCAAGCGAGGGTGTGGCACTGGCCAAGATCACCTGCGCACTGCACAGGCTCGCGCGCAGCACGGCCATATCCCGCGCATTATAAAGCACGCCCTCTTCCTGCTTGTAGGATGTGTCGTGCTCCTCATCGACGACGATCAACCCCAAGTCCCGATAAGGCAGGAACAGCGCCGAGCGCGCGCCCACCACCACCTCGCAGCCGCCTTGGCCCACCATCTTCCAGATGCGCCGCCGCTCGGTCATCGTGGCACCCGAATGCCACTCAGCAGGCTTGGCGCCAAACCGCGCCTCGACGCGGGTGATGAACTCCGCCGTCAGGGCGATCTCCGGCAGCAGCACCAGGGCCTGCCGCCCCTGCCGCAGGGTCTCGGCCACGGCCTCAAGATACACCTCGGTTTTGCCCGAGCCTGTCACCCCACGCAAAAGCGTCGTGCCATATCCCCCGCTGGCAATCGCCTCGCGCAACACCTCCACTGCCGTGGCCTGATCTTCGGTCAGGGTCTTGCCACCATGCGCCGGATCAAGCGGCGCAAACGGCAGATCGCGGGGCGCTTCCTCCTCGACCACGGTCCCTTGCGCCACCAACCCCTTGACCACGCTG
>DATFKJ010000004.1:0-6576 GCA_035268705.1 Roseovarius sp.
GTGAAACCATCCGGCTGTTCCTGAATGACCCCGAAACCGGCAAACCTCTGGGCAGCTTCAACAACGTCGAAACGCTCAGTGAGGCGCGTGGCGAAATCCTGATCTTCGCCATGAATGCCGGGATGTACCACCAAGATCGCACCCCGGTGGGCCATTATCTTGAGGACGGCAAGGAAGCGCGAAGGGTGATAACATCGGATGGTCCCGGCAATTTTGGTCTTTTGCCCAATGGCGTGTTCTGCGTGGGTGATGACGGCGCGCAGGTCATCGAGACCAAGCGCTATGTCGAGGAAAAGCCAAGCTGCTCCTATGCCTCGCAATCCGGCCCCATGCTGGTGATCGACGGCGGGCTGCACCCGCGTTTCCTGAATGACAGCGACAGCCTTTATGTCCGCAACGGCGTGGGAACCTCCGCCGACGGCAAAACGGTCTATTTCGCGATTTCCGAGGACGCTGTAAATTTCCACACCTTCGGACGTCTGTTTCGCGATGCCCTCAAGGTTCCGCAAGCGCTGTATTTCGACGGGAATATCTCGCGGCTCTTTTCGCGCGACTTGGGCCGCCACGATGGCGGTTTCCCAATGGGGCCTATCGTCGGTGTGACGCAACCCACCCGGTAAAACGCAATTGGCCATACGACAGACGCGTACTACGTCTGCGCGGATGATGGCACGAGGTTCAACTGCATGAGTATTGACCGTGACCTGAACGAAGGCTCGGTCGGTCACGCCCTGATATCGGTCAGCGCGCCGATGACGCTTGGCATCTTGGGCGTTCTTTCGGTGGGTCTGGCCGACGCCTTTTTTCTGGCCCGCCACAGCGATGCTTCGCTGGCTGCTATCGGGTTTGTCTACCCGGTGATCGTCGCGCTGGTATCACTTTCAATCGGGCTATCTGCAGGGACCAACACGGTGGTCTCGCAAGCCATTGGAAAGGGTGAGCGAGGGGCAAAGCGACAACGCCTGACGCTACATGCCATGGGCCTCGCGGCCACGATGGCCTGCACGGTGTCATTGGTTTTCTATCTTGCGGCGCCGTGGCTGTTCTCGCTTATGGGCGCCAAGGGGGACGTGCTCGACGCGATCCTCGGGTATGTCCCTTATTGGTGCCTCAGTTTTCCGCCAATGGTGACGGGCATGGCGCTCAATGCCACCTTCCGCGCCGCCGGGCGCAGCGGCGTAGCTGCCACGGTGATGGCGGTTCAAGCCGTTCTCAATATCGCCCTTGATCCGCTTTTTATCTTTGGCATGGCTGGTTTGCCTGCTCTGGGCACCGAAGGTGCCGGGCTGGCGACTTTCCTCGCCCGCGGCATCGCCTTTCTCGGGCTTTTAACCTTCGCGCTTCATCAAGGAGCGATCCGGCTGGATTGCGCGCCCCTTACCGACCTGCGGAAGTCCATCCGCAGGATCGCCCGCGTCGGACTGCCGGCAGCCCTGTCCAATGCGATCAACCCGGCGGGCATGGCCGCCGTCACCGCCGCCGTGGCCGTTGTCGGAGATGCGGCCGTTGCGGGCTTTGGCGCAGCGGCGCGGGTGCAATCCATCCTCTTCGTGCCCATGCTTGCGCTATCGTCCGGAATTGGCCCGGTCGTCGGCCAAGCCTGGGGTGCCGAAAGGTATGAGCGCGCCCGCGAGGCCATGCGGCTGTCGGTATTGATCTGCCTCGGCTATGGCCTGAGCTTGGCTATCGCCTTGCTGGTCTTCGCCACACCGATCGCTGCCCTAATGACTGGTGGCGATGGGGCGGCGCCCTATACCGCGCAATACCTCCGCATCGTCGGCTGGGGCTTTTTCGGCTACGGCATTCTTGTCACCGCAAACGCAGCGATGAACGCCCGGGACCGCGCGCTTTGGTCCATGGGACTGAGCGTTGCGCGCATCGCTGTGATTTTCGTACCTTTCGCATGGCTGGGCGTCTGGCTCTGGGAGTATACCGGCGCTCTATTGGCTGCGCTGACCGCCAATGTCATCGGCGCTTGGGCCGCATTGATAGCCACACGCGCCACGGGCCTTCTGCACCTAGATTGGTGGCCAATCGGCCTGCCTGCACGGCAAATCGCCCGCACCTTGCCCACCGGCACGAATTGACAGGCCCCCCGCCTTGGGCTACCCCGCCGCCTTCATCCAAGGCAAAGGGCAGGCAGCATGGCACGCAAACGCAAGGGGCGCGATATTTCCGGCTGGCTGGTGGTCGACAAACCTTCTGGTATGACCTCGACCGCCGTCGTGAACAAGGTCCGCTGGGCGCTTCAAGCCAAGAAGGCCGGCCATGCCGGAACGCTGGACCCCGAGGCGACGGGGGTATTGGCCGTGGCTTTGGGTGAAGCCACCAAAACCGTTCCCTACATCACCGATGCGCTCAAGGCCTATGAGTTCACGGTGCGTTTGGGGCAATCCACGAATACCGACGATGCCGAGGGCGAGGTGATCGCAGAAAACGACACCCGCCCGGGCGATGATGCCATCAAGGATGCACTCGGCCAATTCGTGGGCGAAATCATGCAGGTTCCGCCCAAATATTCGGCCGTCAAGATCGACGGCGAACGCGCCTACAAGCGCGCCCGTGATGGTGAGGATTTCGAGGTTGAGGCGCGCCCCCTCTGGGTTGAGGAATTGCTGCTTGTCGATCGCCCCGACGCCGACCACGTCACGCTGGAAATGACCTGCGGAAAAGGCGGCTATGTACGTGCGATCGCCCGAGATCTGGGCGATGCGCTTGGCTGCTACGGCCATGTGCGCGACTTGCGCCGCATCTGGTCCGGCCCTTTCCGCGCCGAGGCGGGATTGACCATCGACCAGATCGACGAACTGGCCCATTCGCCTGAACTGGACACCTACCTGCGCCCGCTCGAAGATGGCCTGACCGACCTGCCCCGCGTCACCGTCACCGACCAGGGGCTTGCCAAGCTCAAGAACGGCAACCCGGGCATGGTTGTCGCGCATGATGTCGAGTATGGCGAGGAATGCTGGGCCGCCTACGAGGGCCACGCTGTTGCCGTGGGGCGCTTCAAAGCGGGTGAATTGCACCCCAGCCGGGTGTTCAACCAATGACCGCCCAAGGCTCGCATGATCCCGGCGGCAAGGTGCGCCTGAAACTACCCGAAGGCGTAACCGGCACCGCCACCTTTTCTGATTGTGGCCGCTATCGGCAGGCCCTTACACGCGACTGGACGCCCGCGGATACAACACCTCGTGCGATCCTCTTTATCGGCATGAACCCCTCGGTCGCCGCCGCCGAGGTGTCCGACCCAACGTGCCACCGGGAATTGATCTTCGCGCAAGACTGGGGCTTTACCCGATATCTCAAGGGCAATGTTCTGGATTGGCGGGCCACCTCGCCTAAGGATATTCCTGCCGATCCCGACATGGCCTGTAGCCCCGCCAATATCCCAACCCTCGTCGAGATGGCGAACGAGGCCGAGGTGATCATCATGGCCTATGGGAAACTGCACAAACGGTTTGCTCCGCTGACAGAAACGGTGATCGCCGCCATGGCCGACACCGGCAAACCGCTACGTTGCCTAGGCCTCAACAAGGATGGCTCGGCCAAGCACCCGCTTTACCTGCGCAAGGATACTCCCTTGATGGATTTCCCACTTCACGGGTGAACCCAAGGCTCTAGCGCAGGCCGTCTTCGCCTTTCACCTCATCCACCGTCAACCCGCCCATGCGGTCATGGATACGCCTGCCGCGCGACATCGCCAGCACGAACAGCAACTCATCGGCGCGCGGCCCGTCCGGCAGGCCCACTTCCATGCCGTCGAAATGGCTGCGGACATAGGCGGCGTTGATATGGCCCAAGGGCACATCCAACCGCGTCCCCGGCCCGCCCTGCTTCATGGACGACGGCACGATGGCCTTCGCCTTACCCAGCCGTGCGCGCATCGCATAGCCGCCCGGCACATGCCAAAGGGCGGTATGCTCAAGCTCACCGCGTTCGCCTGCCATGGCGGCCTTGCCGTAACCGTCGATGCCCTCTGCCCCGCCCATAGCCTCGATCAACCGTTCGGTCATCATCAGGCCAAGTGGCTTGAGGTCCTCCATGGCCGCTTGCAGATCGTCTTCGTAGGTGCCGGCAAAAGGGTTCTTGACCAGCGCGGCGATGGCCGCGCGGCGGCGGGGGTGCTCGGCGATAGGGCCGCCATCGTGGTGGATTTCTTCGATGAAAAGCGCAGTCTTGCGTAGGGTGAACTCAGGCATGTTCCGGGTCTTTCTGCTGGATCGGGGATGGCGCGCCAAGGATACGTTGCCCGCCTTGCAAGGTCAGAACCGCGGCGGTGATCAGGCCTTGGGCAATGAGCGATCGGGCGTAGGCCACGCCTGTGTCGAGGGCTTTGGCCCTGTCTTGACCTGACAGGCGGCCGACATGGGTGGTGACGGGCCTGCGCCCGAGGTCACTGTCGGGCGCAAGGTCATTGGCCGGCTGCCGGATGATGGCCGGATGACCCGGCAGGTCGGTCGCATTGGCGATCATCGTGGCGGCGGCATCGGCCTTGGCGGCACCGGGGGCCAGAACGGTGACCGCATCGGCAATGCCCAGAGAATGGCTGCGCCCTTGCCAGCCCGAGGTGGCGATGCCGCGCACCGGGTCGGCGTGCCGGATCACGGCATGGCTTGGCGGCAGGGTGGCCAGCGCGGCGCGCATCTCTTGACCTGTCCCGAGGTGAAAGGCCACGTCGCCGCCGTTGTTGACATAGGCGCGGGCGATCCCCGGCCCGTCACAAATGGCGTGTAGGATGGTTTCGGCCCCGGCGCCTGCCACGGCGGCCATCGGGGTGATGAAGCGCGGCGCGAAGGGCTGCGTCGCGGCATGCATGATGCGGGCCGTTTCGCCATTAGGCGTGGGGCCATGGGCGCAGCGCAGGCGGGGCAGTTCGGCCACCAGTTCGTCAAGCAGGGTATCAAACCGCTGTGCCGCACGGGCAAAGGCAGCTTTGCGCCCCGGCCCGTCGATGCCGACGATCATGTCGATTGGCCCGTGATGGAGGTGAAGCCTTTGGCCATCCGGGAGCCATGTTGCCTGTGGCCCGTTCATGGCCTGTCCTTGGGGCCGACCGCGCGCGCGGCGCTGCCGTATTCGCCCCCTGTTTCAAGGATGTCCGAGAGGCTGCGCAACGCCGTGTCATGGCCGCCCAAGACGCGGTAATCCTCACGAGGGAGGGTGAATTCCAGCGGGGCCACCAGCGCCGGGGTCGGGACATAGCCAAAGGAGCCTTCGGGCATTTGCGTGACATCCACCATCAGGGTGATCCCCCCGCCGGGCCAGACATAGGCGGGCGCCCCGCCGCAGGTGACATGCGTTTTCAGGGCTTGCACCGAGCGGGTGAGTTTCACCGGGTTGCGGGTAACGCCCGAACGCAGGGAGCCGCCCGCCCCCGCCTGAAACATCACCGTACAAAGCGCCGGTTCGCAGTTTTCCGCAATCAGGTCGACCGAGGGCTGTAGCGCCTCGGGCATGGGGTGCGGTTGTGGCATCAGGTCATCATCCAACACGTAATAGGCCGCATGTTCGCCCGTGGTGGAGACCATCAGCAGGGTTAAGCCCGGCCGCGCGCCTTTCTTTTCCAGCCATGGGTTCAGGATTTCAAGCGGGTCGTCGATATCCGTTCCGCCCCAGCCAAGGCCGGGGTTGGCCACTTGGAAATACCGCCCCGGAGTGGAGCGGCGGCCCTTGATCCGGATGCCGGTATCGGGCCAGTCCAGCACCTTGCCTGCCTGATGTTCGCTGACCACCCCGGTGATGTGGTCATCGACGACAACGACCTCATCCACCAAGCGCTGCCATTGGCTGGCGAACATGCCGATGGTGGCAGAGCCACAGCCGACGCGCATACGTTCCTCACGCTGGCCATCGACGATAGGGGCCTGGCCTGCTTGCACCAAAACGATCGCGCCACCGTCGATGGTCAACTCGACCGCCTCGCGGTTGCACAGACGCAGGAGGGTGTCGCAGGTGACGCGGCCTTCGGGTTTGCTTCCGCCGGTGAGGTGTTCGACCCCGCCCAATGAGAGCATTTGGGAGCCATATTCCGAGGTCGTGACATGACCCACGGCCTCACCTTGGGATCGTACGGTTGCGGCCTCTTCGCCCAAGTGCCTGTCGGTGTCGATTTTCACCTTCACACCGCAGTAGGAATAGATCGCCTCGGTCACCACGGTGACGAAATCGGCGCCCTCCACTTCTTGGCTGACGATGAATGGGGCGGGTTTGTAATCGGGGTAGGTGGTGCCCGCGCCGACGCCGCTTATGGCAAGAGTTTCACCGCCCAGAACTTCGCCCTCCCAATCGGATTTGAGGAAGGGGCGGACCTCATCCCCCGCAGCCAATCGGCGGTCGAGCACGGTAAAGGGGTCGCAGCGCACGATCTTGCCATCCTCGTTGGCGTAGCGGTCGCAGGCGCCGAACTTGCCCGGTGCGATATAGCACATCACCGGGCAGGCATCGCAGCGGATCTTTTCCTCACGCTGACGGCCACTCATCCCTCGACCTCACGAATAGCGGCCAAAACGCGATGCGGCAGTGCGGGCAAATCGGTGATCAGTGCGCCCGTCGCATGGCGAATGGCATTGAGATTCG
>DATFKJ010000005.1:0-2424 GCA_035268705.1 Roseovarius sp.
TATCGTGCTGGAACGTGCCGCGCTCAAGCGTCTGGCCGAGGTCGTGGAGGCACGGGGAAAATCCCTTGGTCGGGATGAGGCGGATGTTTCCAAGGCGCGGGTGCAGTTCGACTCAGCGCATCTGGCCGTTGCGGTGATCGAGGTGCAAAAGCCATCCGAGAAAATCCCGCCCATCGAACAGACCTATGCCGTTGGAGGGGTCTGTTTGGCGCTTCTCAATGCCGCCCTAGCCAACGGATGGGGCTCCAATTGGCTCAGTGGGTGGCCAAGCCATGACCGGGGATTTCTGGAGACCGGGCTGGGGCTGGACAACGATGAGCGTGTCGCGGGGTTCATCCATATCGGCACGGAAACAAGCCAACCCCCCGAGCGGCCCCGGCCTGACGTCGAGGCCATCACATCATGGGTGTCGGAATGATTTTCACAAGTTTCTTCAAAGCCTTGGGGCAGATTGGCGACCCTCGGTTCCGCAAGGTTCTGTGGCGGGGGGTCGCCCTGACCCTCGGGCTGTTGGCGGTGATTACCGCCGTGTTGGTCTGGGGTATCGGCTGGATGGTGGGGGATGCCGTGACGCTGCCCCTTCTGGGCGAGGTTCAGTGGGTCGACAACGTGCTGAGCTGGGCCTTTATCGCGCTGATGATCGGGCTTTCGGTTTTCCTGATGGTGCCTGTGGCTTCGGCCTTTGTGTCGATGTTTCTGGACGAGGTGGCCGATGCGGTCGAGGATCGGCATTACCCGACCCTGCCCAAGGTCAAAGGCCCGCCCCTAAGCGACGAGATCCGCGATGGGATAGCTGCCTTCGGGGTACTGATCGTGGCCAATATCGTGGCGCTTTTGCTGACCATGGTCTTGCCCATAGCGGGCCTGCCGGTGTTCTTCGCGGTCAACGGGTTCTTGTTGGGGCGCGAGTATTTCACCGTGGCCGCCATGCGGCGCGAGGGCCGAGCCGGGGCCAAGGCGATGCGGCAAAAACACGGCGCGGCGATCTGGGCCGCAGGGGTTTTGATGGCGCTGCCCTTGGTCGTGCCGATCCTGAATTTGGTCGTGCCGATCATTGGCGCGGCCACCTTTACCCATCTCTATCATCGGCTGAAGGCGAAACACGGCTAGGCGCAGGTTTCCCGGGCCGCATCGCTGCGGCGCTCCTCCAGCGCTTGCCGGACGATCTGTACTGAGGAGGAAAGAAACAGCCCCGCCATGATCCCCGCAACAATCAGGTCGGGCCAGCCCGTGGCGGTGCCCCAGACCCCAAGCGCGGCAATCATAACCGCGACATTGCCGATCGCGTCGTTGCGCGAGCAAAGCCAGACCGAGCGCACATTGGCATCGCCATCCTTGTAGGGCAGCAAAAGCACCACACTCGCGAGATTCGCGGCCAATGCCATGAAGCCGATCACGCCCATGATCTCGGCCTCGGGCACGCCGATGTAGAACACGCGGTAAAGGGTGGAGCCAAAGACCCAAGCGCCCATGGCGAAAAGGCTGAGGCCCTTTGCCAGTGCGGCGGCGGTACGGACCCGGACCGATGCCCCGATGACGGCCAGCGATATGCCATAGGTCAGCGCATCGCCAAGGAAATCCAGCGCGTCGGCCTTGAGGGCCTGGGACCCGGCCATTTGGCCCGCGCCCATCTCCACGGCGAACATGACCGCGTTGATGACGATGACCATCCATAGCCTGCGCTTGTAGTCGGGCGAGAGCCCCTCGAACTTGGCGTCATGCCCGCAACATCCTGCCATTTGGCACCCCTTTCATTCGTCTTGATGGCAATGTAGTATCTCTAGTGACTAGAGGTTCAAGAGGGTTTTGCGATGTATTCGATTGGGCAATTGTCGAAACGAACCGGGGTCAAGGTTCCCACCATCCGTTACTACGAGCAGATGGGCCTTTTGGCGGTGCCCGGACGGACGGGAGGCAACCAGCGCCGTTATGGCGAGGGGGAGTTGCAGCAGCTGGGCTTCATCAAGCATGCCCGCGATCTGGGGTTTTCCATCGCGGCGATCCGCGCGCTGATCGAGTTGCAAGACCATCCCGACCGGACCTGCGGCGAGGCCAATGCCATCGCCGAGGCGCAGTTGACCGAAGTGCGCGACAAGATCAGCCAGCTTCGCAAACTGGAGGGCGAGTTGGAACGCATCGTGAGCGGCTGCGATGGTGCGGGGCCGTCGAGCGATTGCTATGTTCTAGCATCCCTCGCCGACCACGGCACTTGCAATGGAACCCATTGAAACGGTCACAAAAAGGCGCGTCTAACGCCGCACAGGTTTTTTGTGATGCGGGGCGCTGCCCCGTTTGGGCCTCAATCGCTCCCCGGAGCGATTGCAAGACGGCCCAAACTCCCCGGGATATTTGAGAACAGAAGAAGTGGGCTTTTGAGGCTTTCTTCTGTTTAAAAATATCCCCGCCGGAGGCACCCGAGGGGAT
>DATFKJ010000006.1:0-8583 GCA_035268705.1 Roseovarius sp.
GCCATTTCGGTCACGCCGCCGGGGGCGAAGGAGATGAGCATTGTGTCGAAGGGTTCGCCAAGGGTGAGGTAAAGCGCCTCGGCACAAAGGGCGGCAAGGATGAGCATGCCTGTGACCGAGACCAGTGACAGACCCGCGCCACGCAGGATCAAGGCGCGGCTGAGGCCGGTAAAGCGCATCCCAAGCGCGGTGCCGACCACCACCTGCGCCACATTGACCAGCCATTGTGGAATATCGAGAGGATAGGCCCCGGTGAGCGAGAGCAAAGCGGCGACGGCCATCGGCCCGGTGAGTTGTTTGGCGGGCAGGCGCAAGACGCGGCCCAGTGCGAGACCGGCCAGACCGGCCACGGCGATCCCGGGCAGGGCTTGCCATGGGACGGCATCGCGGGCCAGTGTCATGCCGCCCGCGCTGCCCACTGGTTCGCCCAGCCAGAGCGAGAGGCCAAGGGGCAGGGCGGTGACCACCACGATCACCCGCAGGAATTGTTGTAGCGTCAGGCGGGCAAGGTCGGCCCCGGCCTCTTCCCCCATGGCGATGGATTCAAACAGGCCGCCGGGGGTGGCGGCGTAGAAGGCTGTGGCCCGGTCATAGGCCCCGAGGCGGCGAAAGACGGTGTAGTTGAAGGCATGGGCGACCCCGACGAAGAGGGTGAGCGCCGCGAGGCTGAGCATCAGGCGGGGGATTTGCGCGAAGAGCGCGGGTGTGACCTGTGCGCCGATCATCAGGCCGATGACGGCGATGAACAGAAGCCTGAGCCATGGGGGGAACTGGTAGCCATCCGGCAGCCGCGTGGGCAGGGCCATGGCCACGGTGCCACTGAGCAAAAGCGGACCCATGAGGAACGGCAGCGGCAGGCCAAGCGCCTGCGCGGCGAAGGCGGCAAGCGTGCCGAGGCCTAACAGCGCGATTGTGGTCAGGGCATGGAGCATGGCCCCATGAAACACCCCGCGCGGGGCTTGGCAAGCACTGCTCTAGACGAAGGTGACGTGCTTGTTGAAGGGCATTTCGCGCAGGCGTTTGCCCGTGGCGGCGAAGATCGCATTGGCCAAGGCGGGCGCGGCAGGCGGTACCGGGGGTTCGCCCACGCCCCTGACGCTGTCGCCGTTCTCCAGCCCGCGTACGGTGATGTCTGGGCATTGGTATTGGCGCAGGAAGGGGTAGGTATCGAAGTTCTGTTGCTCGGTGCGGCCATCGGCAAAAGTAATCTCGCCCATCATGGCGTGGCCAAGGCCCCAGATCAGGCCACCTTGCACCTGATTTTCGAAGTTCACCGGGTCCAGAACGCGGCCCACCTCGGCGGCGACGAAGGCGCGGTCAAGGCGGATGCCATCCTCGGTCATGGTGACCTCGATCACCTCGGCGCAGGGCACGCCGAACGACAGGCAATAGGCCACGCCGCGGCCTTGATTTTCGGCCATAGGCGCGCCCCAGTTCGACATCTCGCCCACGGCCTCCAGCACCTTGCGGGAGGGGGCGTGGTTGCAAAGCCGCAGGCGTTCTTCCAGTGGGTCGGCCCCGGCGGCGTGGATCAGTTCATCAAGGAAACTGTCGTGGAAGAACCCGTTGGAGGAGGCCCCGACCGAACGCCATGAGCTGACAGGCGCGAGGCCCTCGGCCCGGTATCCGGTGACGCGGTAATTCGGAATGGCGAAGGGCTGATCCCAAGCGCCGGCGATAATTTGCAGGTCGGGGCCGGCAATGGGCAGGCCTTGCCGCCCCATTTGCGACCCCATCACCGAGGGCATGGCGATGCCAAGGTCGCAGGTGGTGACTTGACCGTTTGTAACTGCACCTCGCCCACGCGCCATGGCGATCTGGCGCGGGAAGTCGTGCGAGATGTCTTCTTCACGGCTGTAGGTGAGTTTGACAGGACGGCCCTTGGCCTCCATCGCCAGTTCGGTGGCTTGGCGCACGACCATGTCTTCAAGCCGATGGCCAAAGCTGCCACCCATCATCAGGACATGCACATGGACGTTCTCGGTGTCCATTCCGGTGATCTTGGCCACGTTATCCTGCACGAAGCGGGGGATTTGCGTGCCGGTCCAAACGTCGACGCGGGTGTCGGTGACGCGGACGGTGGCGTTGATCGGCTCAAGCGGGGCATGGGCGAGGTAGGGCGCGCGGTAGTCGGCTTCGATCACCTTGGCGCTTTCGAGAGCGGTGTCTACATCGCCCTCGTCCTTGTATTGGCTGTCTTGGGCATCGCGTGTGAAGCTGTTTTCAAGCCCTGTCCAATGATCGGCTTGGTTGGTGGGGTAGGGCGCGGGGCCCCAGTCCACCTTGATGGCCTGCACGGCCTGAAAAGCCCGCCATGTGTTATCGGCCAGAACGCCCACGCCGCCGGTGATGGGAACGACCTTCTCGACCCCGCGCAGGGTTTCGGCCTCAGAGGCGTCAAAGCCCTGAATCTCGCCGCCTATGGCGGGGTTTGTGCGCACGGCGGCGTGGATCATTCCCTCCATCTCCACGTCGATGCCATAGTCCTGTGTCCCAGTGGATTTGGCAAGGATATCAAGCCTCTGCATGGGCTGGCCCAAAAGCCGCCAGTCGGACGGATCACGAAGCGGTGTGCCCTCGACGGGATCAACCTGAGCGGCTTTTCCGGCCAGATCGGTATAGGGCAGGCGGGTGCCGTCGGGCAGGATCACCGCGCCGTTTTCGGTGCGCAAGTCCGCACGAGCCGTGCCGGTGTCCTGTGCGGCGGCCTCTTTGAGGGTTTCGCGGGCCATGGCCCCGGCATGGCGAAGTTTCTCGTAGGAGTCTGGAACGGTCGTGGACCCGCCGGTAATTTGCACCCCAAGGAACTTCATGGGGGCGTCAAGCACGGCGCGCGTGGTGTCGGCCATGAACCCGGTATCGGTGGCCGGGAAGGGGGCGGCATCGGCGGAAAGAGCAGTGTTGTAATAGGCCGGGCTTGGCGGACCCGGATCAACCGTGACATCGGCCAGATCAATGTCCAGTTCCTCGGCCAGAAGGGCGGCCTGCACATGGTAGGCCCCTTGGCCCAGATCAGCGCGGGGCGTGATCAGGGTGATCCCCTCGGGGCGGATCAGCACATAGGGCGTGAGGGCAGCCTCGCCTTCCTTGAGATCATCCAGCAGCGGGTTGGAGTGTGGTCGCTTGTAAGCCACCACGCCAAAGGCCACGCCCCCGGCGATGGCGGCGGACCCGATAAGGAAGGTACGGCGGGCGATCTTTCCGGCGCGGCTCATCCTCTAACCCTCCTGCAATTTTTGGGCGGCGGATTTCACGGCGGCGCGGATGCGCGGATAGGTGCCGCAGCGGCACAGGTTGCCGCTCAATGCGTCGTCGATATCGGTATCGGTGGGGTTGGGCACCTCGGCCAGAAGGGCGGCGGCGGCGGTGATCTGCCCCGATTGGCAATAGCCGCATTGCGCCACCTGATGGTCAATCCAAGCGGCTTGGACCGCGTGCAGCGTGTCGGGCGTGCCAAGCCCGTGGATGGTGGTCACTGGCGCCCAGACATCGCCGGCCTGCACCTGACAGGAGCGCACGGCCTGCCCGTCGATCTGCACGGTGCAGGCACCGCATTGGGCGATGCCGCAACCAAACTTCACACCCTTGAGCCCCAGTTCGTCGCGCAAGACCCACAAAAGGGGCATGTCGGGTTCGACATCGAGATCATGGGTGGTGCCGTCGATGGTCAGTTGCATGGTGCCTGTCCTGCTGTGCGGTTATGGAAAAATGTAAACGCTTTGGTTTAGCTGTCTAGCGCAATCGTTCTTGACGGGGCGTCAGGCCGATCGCGGGTGGCGCTTGAACGCCGGGGGGCGGGCGTCTATCGTCAACGAAAACAGGCCCCGCGCGGCGGGCAAGTGATTTGGATGAACAAGACCCCATGCCCAAGATCAAACCGCTTTTGATGATTGCCTTCGATTTGGGTCATTCTTTGGCAGGTGAGCCAGAGCAGGAATTTCTGATCAAGCGGCTTGAACGCCGGTTTCCCGGTTTCGTGGCACTGGAACGCGACCGTCTGAAATACAACATCAGTTCGCTGCATATGCTGGGCAAAGAGTATTTCCTTGAGCGTCAAGACATTGCCATTGGCGGGGCTACATGGGCGCGGAGTGTCTACCTGCATGAAACCGGGGTCATCCAACTGGTGTTCGAGGCGGATGACGTGGAGCATGCCTCGGCCGGGGTGGCACGTGGTATGGCGCGTGATTTGATCGACAACTTCCTGAGCAGTGATTTCGATTATGACGCGCTGTTCACAGGAGATGCGGTTTTGAAAACCAACCGCTATTGCCCGGTCTGGGAGGTGCGCGAACTGGCCGAAGAGGCCAGCCTTGCGGAACGGTGGCTCTATCGGTTTCAGAATATGCGGGCCGTTTGCGTGGAAGACCCCGGCGGCAGCAGCACCGACGCCACGGTTGACCCCGGCCCGTTTCATTCCACGGTGCCTGCCTCTATCTGGACCGAGGCTCATGCGTCGCTTCTGCGGTTGATCCATGTGCAGTGGTTCGCGCATCAAACCTCGATCCATGAGCTTTGGGAATTGCACGAATCCGCCAGCCGCTTTTTCAGTCAGAAAAGCACCATCGAGATCAGCGAGTATTTCCAGTTTCAGCGCTATTTGCATGACCGGCGGTCACGGATTTTCCGGCGGACCTTTCTGGCCTCGAACCCCAACCTGTTCCTGAAACATATCGAGGAACAGGAGTTTGCCGCGCGGTTTTACGGGGCGTGGGATATTGCCACCCAGTTCAAGGCGCTTGAGCATATCTCGGAGCGGTTGGATCATTTCATGAGCGCGGTGTCGGAATTCAGCACGAATTTCTACGAGATGCGCTCAACCGATTTCGAGCGGAACCTGCAATTGCTGTTCTTCCTCAACACCACGATCGGTTTGGCCTCGTTGATTTTCATGGCCTTCGACAATTCGATCCAAAGTGATCTGATCGTCCACCCGGCGCATGTTCTGGTGGGGGTGACGATCGTGGGCTTCGTGATCTTGTACTATAGTTTGAAGATCCGCTTTTTCGCCAAGTACCGAAAGGTCTACAGTGAGTATACGCAGTTTTGGAAGCGCCTTAAAAGGGGTGATCCTCGCGGTTGACAGGAAAGGTTTTGGATGTCTGACAACTATACCTATTACGCCCCGCAAGGCGGCTTGCCGGATCAGATGACCCTCACGCAGGACCGGGCGCGGTTCACACCGTGCTATGCGGTGATGCCGCGCCGGACCATGTCGGATATCACCATGTCGCGCCTGCCGGGGTGGAAGGATGCCCGCGCTTGGATGCTGGCGCGGCCCCTGTCGGGGTTTGCCGAAACTTTTGCAGAGTTGATTTTGGATATTGCGCCGGGGGGGGGCTCAACCACGCCTGAGCCTGACCCGATGGCGCAGGCTGTTTTGTTTGGTTTGGACGGCGCGGTTCGGCTGACCATTGAGGGCGAAGCGCATGATCTGGGCGCAGGGGGCTATGCCTATTTGGCACCGGGTGCGGATTGGTCGGTGGAGAATACCGGCGCATCGGCGGCCAAGGTGGTGTGGGTGCGCAAGCGCTATCAGCCCGCGCCGGGGCTGGATGCGCCGGAAAGTTTCGTGACCTCGGATTCAGAGCATGCGCCCGAACCGATGCCCGACACGGGCGGCACATGGGCCACGACGCGCTTTGTGGACAGTGCGGATTTGCGCCATGACATGCATGTGAATATCGTCACCTTCCAGCCCGGGGGCACCATTCCCTTTGCCGAAACCCATGTGATGGAGCATGGGATTTACATTTTGCAGGGGCGGGCGGTGTATTTGCTCAACCAAGATTGGGTTGAGGTGGAGGCGGGCGATTTCCTGTGGCTGCGCGCGTTTTGCCCGCAGGCCTGTTATGCGGCGGGGACGGAGCCGTTTCGCTATTTGCTCTATAAGGATGTGAACCGGCACGCCGATTTGATGCCGCTCAAAGGATAGCACGCGCGCCCAAGGCAGGGCGCGCGCTTTGGGTTATTCCTCGGGCGTGAGACCCACGGCGTCGATGCCTGCCACGGCGGCGATGACATCATTGTCGGACGTATCGCCCGTGACGCCCACGGCGCCGACGATATTACCGCGCTTGTCACGTACCAAGACGCCCCCCGGAACGGGGACCACTTGCCCGCCGTAAACGCCATTCACGGCGGCCATGAAATAAGCCTGTTGTTCGGCGCGGGCCATTTGCGCGCGGCCTGCCATGCCCAGCATGATCGCGCCATAGGCCTTGCCATGGGCGATGCCGAAGCGGCCGGGCGCGGCTCCGTCCTCGCGTTCGAAGGCTTTGACGTGGCCGCCGGTGTCAAGGATGACGACGGAGAGGGGTTTGAACCCTTCCTCGCGGCCTTTGGCCAAGGCCTTGCGAATGATCGTGCGGGCGCGGTTGAGCGAGAGTTCTGCCATAATGGCCTCCTTATATCTGTTCTATGCCGATTTCGCGGCTTTGAGTTCCAACCGGCGGCGATGCAGTACGGGTTCGGTATAGCCTGAGGGCTGCTCGCGCCCCTTGAAGACCAGATCGCATGCCGCTTGGAAGGCGATGCCGTCAAACCCGGGCGCCATCGGGTGATAGCTTGGGTCGTCGGCGTTCTGCCGGTCGACCACTTGCGCCATCTTTTGCATCGCCGCCATGGCCTCATCTTCGCTGACGACACCATGGTGCAGCCAGTTGGCGATATGTTGCGAGCTGATCCGGCAGGTGGCGCGGTCTTCCATCAGGCCGACATCGTTGATGTCGGGCACCTTGGAACAGCCCACCCCGTGATCAATCCAACGGACGACGTAACCAAGGATGCCTTGGGCGTTGTTTTCCACTTCCTTGAGGATCTGCTCTTTTGACCATTTCTGGAAGCTGGCCATGGGGATATCCAGAAGCGTATCGACAAAGGCGCGCCGCCCCCCGGCCTTGAGCTTGTCCTGCACGGCGAAAACATCGACCTTGTGATAGTGCAGCGCGTGCAGCGTGGCCGCCGTGGGCGAGGGAACCCAAGCGCAGTTGGCCCCGGATTTGGGGTGTTCGATCTTTTGTTCCAACATTGCGGCCATCATGTCGGGCATGGCCCACATGCCCTTGCCGATCTGGGCTTTGCCGGAAAGTCCACATTCCAGCCCGATATCCACGTTCTGGTTCTCGTACCCTGCGATCCAGGCCTTGCGCTTGATGAAGTCTTTGCGGCTGAAGGGGCCGGCCTCCATGCTGGTGTGGATCTCGTCGCCGGTGCGATCAAGGAAACCCGTGTTGATAAAGGCCACGCGATGCGAGGCGGCGCGGATACATTCCTTGAGGTTGACGGAGGTGCGCCGCTCTTCGTCCATTACGCCGATCTTGACGGTGTATTGTGGCAGGCCGAGGAATTCTTCGACCTGATTGAAAATCTCGTTGGTGAAGGCGACCTCATCAGGGCCGTGCATCTTGGGCTTCACGATGTAGATAGAGCCATGCACCGAATTACCGCTGTCGCGCTTGAGGTCGTGCATGCCGATCAGAGTGGTGATGGCGGCATCCATCAAACCTTCGGGAATCTCGTTGCCCTCGGCGTCCAGAATGGCGGGGTTGGTCATCAGGTGGCCCACATTGCGCACCCACATCAGGGCGCGGCCCTTGAGGGTCAGGTCGCTGCCGTCGGGCGCGGTATATTGGCGGTCTTCGGCCAAGCGGCGGGTGATGGTCTTGCCGCCCTTATCAATGCTGGCTTCTAGGTTGCCCCGCATCAGGCCCAGCCAGTTGGAATAGGCCAGAACCTTGTCCTCGGCATCGACGCAGGCGACCGAATCCTCGCAATCCATGATGGCCGACACCGCGCTTTCGATCTGCACATCGGCCAATAGCGCCTGATCGCGGCAGCCGATGAAATGGGCGCGGTCAAAGATCAGTTCCACGTGCAACCCGTTGTTGCGCAGCAGGATGGCATCGGGGGCTTTGGGATTGCCGCGATAGCCCACGAATTTCTCGGGGCTGGCGAGCGGGCAATCATCGACCAGAAGCACGCCGTCTTGGACGTAATAGCGGCGGACATCGGCGTGGCTTGTCCCGACCAGCGGAAAAGCCTCATCAAGAAAGACCCGCGCGCGGGCCACCACGCGGGCGCCGTGGCCGCGATCATAGCCCCCCTTGGGCGGCAGGCTGCCCATGGCGTCGGTGCCATAGAGACAGTCATAAAGGCTGCCCCAGCGGGCATTGGCGGCATTCAGGGCATAGCGCGCATTTGTGATCGGGACCACAAGTTGCGGCCCCGGTACCTTGGCAATCTCGGGGTCGACATTGGTGGTTTCAATCTCGAAATCCGGGCCTTCTTCGACAAGATACCCGATATCCTTGAGGAATTGCTTGTAGGCTTCGTGGTCATGCGGTTGGTTGCGGTGGCGACTATGCCAGTCGTCGATCTGCTGCTGGAGTTCGTCGCGCCGCTCAAGGAAGGCGGCGTTCTTTGGCGCCATGTCCTTGACCAGAGAGGCAAAGCCGGACCAAAACGCCTCGGGCGAGACATCTGTGCCGGGCAGGGCCTTTTCATCCACGAAATTGGCCAGTTCCTCGGCCACCTGCAGGCCGTGCTTTTCGATACGTTGCACCATGTCACGCTCCTCCGCCA
>DATFKJ010000007.1:0-2963 GCA_035268705.1 Roseovarius sp.
AGCCCCCTAAAGCACACCTTCAGCGGTGAGTGGGCGGAAGAACCGGATGCAAAACATCAGAGGTCCGCGTGAAACTCTTCGATCAAGTGACGCACGACAGCGCGCATCGCGTGATCTTGGTCGTCCTCGGCGTGCAGGGCATCCGAATACGCCTGTCGCTGGCGGCCTGCGGATGATCCGGTGCGTAGCATCTCGCGGGCGTTTTCCAGTTCCGACGTGGATTCGAAGAATTGTGCGTCTTCTTGCAATATCTCGATCAATTCCTCGACAAGGTCGCCCATTGGGACAATCTCAGCCAAGCCAAAATCTATGAGTCCCTCGCGCACGCCATAACGTTGCGCCCGCCAACGGTTCTCGGCGATCAGGAAACGATCGTAGATCCGCCAGCGTTGGTTTTTCACAGCCAAGCGCCATAACATACGCGCAAGCGATTGGATGATGGCGGCAAGGGTCAGGGTATCTTCCAGCCGGGGTTGTACGTCGCAAATACGCGTTTCCAGCGTGGGAAATTGATGCGACGGGCGCAAGTCCCACCAAATCTTCGAGCTGTCCTCGATCACGTCGAGATCGACGAGCGCCTGAACCGAGCGCTCGAATTCGCCGAAACTTTCCATACGAGGTGGCAGGCCGGTGCGCGGCAGGTTGTCGAAAACCGTAAGGCGATAACAACTCAGTCCCGTGTCCTGACCCTGCCAGAACGGCGAAGAGCACGAAAGCGCCAGAAGGTGGGGCAGAAAATAGCTCAGTTGGTTCATCAGGTCCACGCGCCTATCTGGCGGGTCGATCCCGACATGGACGTGCATGCCGCAAATCAGCATGCGGCGCACGACACCCGCCAAATCCCCGGCAAGGTGGTTGTAGCGTTCCTTGTCGGTGTGTTTCTGATCGCGCCAGTCGGCAAAGGGATGGCAGGAGGCGGCAATCGGCGCAAGATTGTGCTTGGCCGCGCAGGCCGACACGGTGTTGCGCAGGCGTTTCAGGTCGTTGCGCGCCTCGGCCACGTTGCGGCAGACCTTGGTGCCGATCTCGATCTGACAGTTGAGAAACTCGGGGCTGACCTGATCTTCGAGTTGCGCCTTGCACTCTTGCATCAGGGCTTCGGGGGCCTCGGCCAAGGCCATGCTGTCACGGTCAACCAACAGGTATTCTTCTTCGATACCGATGGTGAATTCGGGATGGATCAGGGCCATGGGCACCCCCTTTGCCATTTTGGTACGCCATATCAGCATGAGCAGGCGGCGGGGCGCAATGCAAAACGCCCGCCGAAGGGGCGGGCGTTTTCGTTGGGTTGGCTTCGGGTTAGTCCATGGCCTTGAAGTTGAACTCGCCACCTTCCTTGATCCCGCTCGGCCAGCGGGAGGTCACGGTTTTGGTGCGGGTGTAGAACTTAAAGGCATCGGGGCCGTGTTGGTTCAGGTCACCGAACATGGATTTCTTCCAGCCGCCGAAGGTGTGGTACGCCAGTGGCACGGGGATCGGGACGTTGATGCCGACCATGCCGATGTTGATGCGGTTGGCGAAATCGCGGGCCGCGTCGCCGTCACGCGTGAAGATCGCCGTGCCGTTGCCCATCTCGTGATCCATCGCCAGCTTGAGCGCTTCTTCGTAAGACCCTGCGCGCACAGTGCTGAGGACCGGGCCGAAGATCTCTTGTTGATAGATATCCATATCGGGGGTCACCTTGTCGAAGAGGTGCGGGCCGACAAAGAAGCCGTCTTCATAGCCTTGCAATTGGAAGTCACGGCCATCGACGACCAGTTCTGCGCCCTGATCGACACCCGATTGCACGAGGCCGAGGATTTTCTCCTTGGCCGCACCGGTGACAACAGGCCCGTAGTCCACGTCGTCGCCTGAGGTGTAGGGGCCGACCTTCAGTTTCTCGATGCGTGGCACCAGTTTTTCGATCAGGCGATCGGCGGCTTCATCCCCCACGGGCACGGCAACCGAAATGGCCATGCAGCGTTCGCCAGCCGCCCCGTATCCTGCGCCGATCAGTGCGTCGGCGGCTTGGTCCATATCGGCGTCGGGCATGACGATCATGTGGTTTTTCGCACCGCCGAAGCACTGCACCCGCTTGCCGTTCGCGCAGCCGCGCGAATAGATGTACTCGGCAATCGGGGTGGAGCCGACGAAGCCCACCGATTGAATGACCGGATGATCAAGGATCGCATCGACCGCTTCCTTGTCGCCGTTGACGACCTGCAACAGGCCTTTGGGCAGGCCCGCCTCTTCCAGCAGTTCGGCCAGCATGAGGGGCACCGAGGGGTCACGCTCGGACGGTTTGAGGATGAAGGCATTGCCACAGGCAAGGGCAGGGGCGAACATCCACATCGGGATCATGGCCGGGAAGTTGAAGGGCGTGATCCCCGCCGTCACACCAAGCGGCTGCTTCATTGAATACATGTCGATTCCGGGGCCGGCGCTGTCGGTGTATTCCCCTTTGAGGAGTTCGGGGGCGCCGATGCAGTATTCCACCACCTCAAGCCCTCTCTGAACGTCGCCCTTGGCGTCGGGAAAAGTTTTCCCGTGTTCCGCCGAAAGGGCCTCGGCCAGTTTGTCCATGTCGCGGTTGAGCAGATCGACAAATTTCATCATCACCCGCGCGCGACGCTGCGGGTTGGTGGCCCCCCAAGCGGGTTGTGCCGCTGCGGCGATTTCGACGGCTTTGTTCAGTTCGTCGTTGTTGCCGAGGGGGCATTTGGCCTGCACTTCACCTGTGGCCGGGTTGAAGACATCGGAAAACCGGCCCGATGTGCCTTTGACATGGGCACCGTCGATATAATGCGTCAGTTCTTTCATGGAATCCTCCCAATCCGAGATTTGGTGTAGCTTAGTCTTGCGACTATCCCTGTAAAAGGGGCAATATCCCAAAAGTGTTTTGCAAAAATGCAAAGGTGCGCGATGCAATGGGATGATTTGAAAACCTTTCTGGCCGTGGCGCGCAGCGAAAGCCTGTCGCGCGC
>DATFKJ010000008.1:0-8729 GCA_035268705.1 Roseovarius sp.
TCACATCGGGATCGAACCGATGTTGCGCGGCCTGTCCGACTATATCGAAGAGGATTCCCGCCGCTGGGAGCTGTTCGATAAAACCCCGCGCATCGCCTCGCACTCCGCCGAAGGGGTGATCGAACTGATGCCCACCTCGGATGGTGAGGTCTACGGTTTCAAATACGTCAACGGCCACCCCAAGAACACCCGCGAAGGCCTGCAAACCGTCACCGCCTTTGGCTTGTTGGCCAATGTCGGAAATGGCTACCCTGTCCTTTTATCCGAAATGACGGTCCTCACCGCCCTGCGGACCGCCGCCACCTCGGCCATGGTCGCCAAGCACCTTGCCCCAAAGGGGGCCGACACCATGGCGATGATCGGCAACGGCGCGCAATCAGAATTTCAAAGCCTCGCCATGAAGGCGATCTGCGGCCTGAAATCCGTGCGCCTATGGGATATCGACCCGGCGGCAACCCGCAAAGCAGCCAATAATCTCAAGGGCTTGGGGCTGGAAGTTCATGTGTGCAACAGTGCCGAAGAAAGCATGGAAGGCGCACAGATCATCACCACCTGCACCGCCGACAAACAATACGCCACCATCCTGTCGGACAACATGGTGGGCAGCGGCGTCCACATCAACGCCATCGGCGGCGACTGTCCGGGCAAGACCGAACTCGCCCCCGGCGTCCTGCATCGCTCGGACATCTTCGTGGAATACCCCGAACAAACCCGCATCGAAGGCGAAATCCAGCAACTTGCCGATGATCACCCCGTCACCCAGATGTGGGAAGTGATCAACGGAACCAAACCGGGCCGCACGTCGGCGGGGCAAATCACCCTGTTTGACTCCGTGGGCTTCGCGATCGAGGATTTCAGCGCCCTGCGCTATATCCGCGACCATATCGGCGGCACGGACCTCTACATGGATCTTGACCTTTTGGCCGATCCCGACGATCCGCGCGATCTTTTCGGAATGCTCCAACGCTCAGGCAACGCGTAAAAGACCCCGGGCCGAGGCGATCTGGGGGAGAAACCCGGCCCGGGGTACCGACGGCAATCAGCCGTCAGTGCTGGTCGGGATAAGGCCCAGTTCCTGCGCGCTGACCATTTCTTCATCGGTCAGGGCCCCGTCATCGTCGGCATCTGCCTCGGCAAAGGCCTCGGCGGTGACTTCCGGAAAGACGGCCTGCACCTCGTCGATGGTCATGACACCGTCGCCATTGGTATCGATTTGCGCGGTGCCCTCGCTCATGGCGATGGCCGAATTGGCCATCACGCCCATCCCCAGAAGGATTGCAACGAATTTCAACATGGTCTGTCTCCTTGGACATTGAGTGTTCAAGGCCGGGATCATCCCCGCACCTATGGACCAAGACGGGGATTTGGCGCTTTGCGTCCCGGCGCGAACCGCAACGGGCGATGGCTTGCCGAGGCGCATCCGCACGACCGGCGAGGGACTGCCGAAAAAGGCCTTCCCCAGAGGATCGGCGGAATCTGCCCATTTGAATTGCCCCACACCCCTGCCCTTTATCGGGGGCAGGAGGCCCCCATGCAAAACTCCAACCTCACGACCCACCCGGACGCCCTGACCGCGCTGATACCTATCCTGAACCGTGCGGCCAGCCGCATCGCCGATACCCCGGACGAGGCGCAGGACCTTACTCAAGAGGTCCTCCTCAAGCTTTGGCTGCGCCTGAATCGCGGAGACGACATCATCAACCTGCGAAGCTACGCCCTTGCGGCGTTGCGCAACCAGATGCGCCAAGGCCTGCGCGACCGGCATGACATTGATGACGTGGATATCGAAGGCGCGGCAACCGCGCCGGATGCCTTCGCCAGCCTCGCCCTGTCCGAGGCCTGCGCCATGATCGAAAACCTACCGCCGGACCAAGCCCACCTGATGCGACTCGTCCTGACAGGCGAGACCAGCCCCGCAGCACTTGCCGCACGAACGGGCTTGCCACTCGGCACGGTCATGTCCCGACTGGCCCGCGCCCGCGCGCAACTGCGCCGCGACATGGGGCTTGATCCCGGCGCCCCGGTGACGGCGCTTTTGTAATCTGGCGGCCCTGCTTTACAGGGCGCAAACGTCACGGCAGGTGCATGCGAACAGAAAAACGGGGGGCGCGAAGCCCCCCGGTCAAGTTTCGCCACTCAAGCTCACTTATTTGTACCGCCCGGTTTTTTGCCTGCGGCCTGAGTGTCGTCAGGGGCGAGCGCACCCGCCCCGTGTAAGGATGGGTCAGAGCGATAGTCTGCCCCCACCCTGTTTCGTCGGGGCTGGGCCAAATGGCCCTCTTGCCCCTAAGCCCCCCAGAGGGCGCTGTTTTTAATTAATATCGCAAGCCATACTTCCGAAGCGCGACTTGGATCATTTTCTCAGTCACGCCAAAATAGTTGGCGAGTTTATTTGTATCACCACCACATAACGTTAGCGCTGCGGCAAGCGCTCCGTCTCCGAAGAGCAATGTATCGGCAACATCATTTGCCTCACACTCCTGCTGGCCATCGAAATAAAACGCATCGTTGCCACGGTCTAGGAACATAGGGTCAGCGAGTGGGTCACTTTTATCGAGGTGAATTAGATAATGACCAAGTTCGTGAAGAACCGTAAAACGCTTGCTTCTCACATTTTGGCTCTTCTGAACCTCGATTGCATATCCACTCTCAGCAAACGGATCAGAAACCAACCTACCGGCCATACCTCGCGGGAGTTCTACTTGATAAACATCCACACCAATTTGCTCGGCTAGATCTTTGACAGACGCGGCCTTGCCATTTTTCCGGACAAAGAAGTTGAAATTCCGAAGTTTATGACGCAACTCTCCTTCGTCCTTGGGAAGCCGCCGAAAGATATCTCTCAGGTCTCTCATAACCGCCTCCCTCAGCTACACCCGCTTGTCGCGCCGCAGGTGTTGCACTTCATGCAGGTGCCGTTGCGCACCAGCGTGTAGTTGCCGCAGTCGCCACAGGCTTCCCCTTCATAGCCCTGCATCTTGGCCTTGGTCCGCGCGTCCATCGACATCGAGCCGCTGGCCGACGTTGTCGTGGTGGTCGAGGTCGCCACCGTGGCCGTCACGTTGTCCGAGGTCTCGGGCACCAGCGTTTGCAGTGCGCCCACCGGATCGGCGGTGCCGGTCAGGGCCAGCTCCGATTGCCCGCCCTGCAACACCACCAATTCTTGCGGCAGCCGCTTGCGCAAATAGCCGGTTGAGCTGATCTGCTTGAGCACTTCGAGGGATTTCGAGGCCGCTTCGCCCGACATCTCCTTGATGTTGCTCACGCCTTCTTCCTCGCCGCGGCCCAGATCATCGAAGGACGCGCCCTCGGGCTTCACATGCGCCAGATCGGTGCGGTCCAGATAGCTGACCGCGAGTTCGCGGAAGATATAGTCAAGGATCGAGGTCGCGTTCTTGATGCTGTCGTTGCCCTGCACCATGCCCGCAGGCTCGAACTTGGTGAAGGTGAAGGCATCCACGAACTCTTCAAGCGGAACCCCGTATTGCAGGCCAACCGACACCGCGATGGCGAAATTGTTCATCATCGCCCGGAAGCCGGCACCTTCCTTGTGCATGTCGATGAAAATCTCACCAAGGTTGCCGTCTTCGTATTCGCCCGTGCGCAGGTACACCTTGTGGCCGCCCACGATGGCCTTCTGGGTGTACCCCTTGCGGCGCTCCGGCATCTTCTCGCGGTGGGACTTCACCACTTCCTTGACGACCACCTTTTCGACGATCTTTTCGGCCAGAACGGCGGCTTTTTCCTGCGCCGACCCGGTTTCCAGAACCTCTTGGGCCTCCTCGTCGTCTTCGACAAGCGCGGAAGCCAAGGGCTGGCTGAGTTTCGAGCCATCACGGTAAAGCGCATTGGCTTTCACACCCAGGGACCAGGACAGCTCATAAGCCTTCTGGCAATCCTCGATGGTGGCATCGTTGGGCATGTTGATGGTTTTCGAAATCGCACCCGAGATGAAGCTTTGCGCCGCCGCCATCATGGTGATGTGGCTGTTCACATCCAGATACCGCTTGCCGGTCTTGCCGCAGGGGTTGGCGCAATCGAAAACGTGGTAATGCTCTTCCTTCAGGTGCGGTGCCCCTTCCAGGGTCATCGTCCCGCAAACATGGTCATTCGCCGCCTCGATATCGGCCTTCGAGTAGCCAAGCGAGGCCAGCAGATCAAAGGTCGGATCGCAAAGTTTCTCGGCGGGAATGCCCAGAACATTGGTGCAGAACTCTTCGCCCAGGGTCCACTGGTTAAAGACAAAGCGAATGTCAAAAGCCGAACCAAGCGCATTGTCGATCTTTTCCAACTCGTTGGGGCCAAAGCCATGCCCGATCAGCGAGGTGTGGTTGACACCCGGCGCATTGCCGATGGTGCCGTGACCCACGGCGTGCGATACGATCTCTTCGATCTGCGCGCTGCCATAGCCCAGCTTTTCAAGCGCGGCAGGCACCGATTGGTTGATGATCTTGAAGTAACCGCCACCGGCCAGCTTCTTGAACTTCACAAGGGCAAAGTCCGGCTCGATCCCCGTGGTGTCGCAATCCATGACAAGGCCAATGGTGCCCGTCGGCGCGATGACCGAGACCTGCGCGTTGCGATAGCCGTGCTTTTCGCCCAGCTTCAGCGCCTCGTCCCAGCTCGACATCGCCAGATCGACCAGTTTCGGCTCGGGGCAGTTGGTCAGGTCCAGCGGCACCGGCTTCACGTCAAGCCCCTTGTAGCCTTCAGTCGCGCCATAAGCCGCATTGCGGTGGTTCTGGATCACGCGCAGCATGTGGTGCTTGTTGCGCTCATAGCCGTCAAAGGCACCCAGTTCCCCGGCCATCTCGGCGCTGGTGGCATAGGACACACCGGTCATGATCGCGGTCAACGCACCGCAAAGCGCGCGGCCCTCGTCACTGTCATAGCCCAGCCCCATGTTCATCAGCAGCCCGCCGATGTTGGCATAGCCAAGACCAAGGGTGCGGAAATCAAAGCTGAGTTGCGCGATTTCCTTCGAGGGGAACTGCGCCATCATCACCGAGATTTCCAGCGTCACGGTCCACAGGCGCGTGGCGTGCATATAGGCGTCGGCGTCGAACTGACCGTCCTTGTAGAAGGTCAGCAGGTTCATCGACGCAAGGTTACAGGCCGTGTCGTCGAGGAACATGTACTCCGAACAGGGGTTCGAGCCACGAATCTCGCCATCTTCCGGGCAGGTGTGCCACTGGTTGACGGTGTCGTGATACTGAATGCCCGGATCGGCACAGGCCCATGCGGCATGGCCCACGTCTTCCCACAGGTCACGCGCCTTGTTGGTTTTCGACACGCTGCCATCGGTACGGTTGAGCAACGCCCAATCGTCATCCTTCTTGACCGCCTCAAGGAAAGCATTGGTCACGCGGATCGAGTTGTTGGAGTTCTGGCCCGACACGCTGGCATAGGCTTCACTGTCCCAATCGGTGTCATAAGTCGGGAATTCGATGCTGTCATAGCCCTGCTTGGCATAGTCCAGCACGCGCTTGACGTATGTCTCGGGGATCTGCACCTGCTTGGCCCCGCGAATGGCGCCTTTCAGTTGCTCGTTTTTCTTGGGGTCAACGGCGTCCTCGTTGCTGCCATCCCATGCCCGGATCGCGGCGAAGATCTCGTTGAGCTTTTGCTCGTGCATCTTGGAGCCGGCGACGATGCTGGCAACCTTCTGCTCTTCCTTGACCTTCCAGTTGATGAATTCCTCGATATCGGGGTGGTCCGCGTCACAGATCACCATCTTGGCCGCGCGCCGCGTGGTGCCGCCCGATTTGATCGCGCCCGCCGCGCGGTCGCCGATCTTGAGGAAGCCCATAAGACCAGAGGATTTCCCGCCACCCGACAGGGATTCGCCTTCGGCACGCAAGGAAGAAAAGTTCGTGCCGGTGCCCGAGCCGTATTTGAACAGACGCGCCTCACGCACCCAAAGGTCCATGATGCCACCATCACCCACCAGATCGTCGGCAACCGACTGGATAAAGCAGGCGTGCGGCTGCGGATGTTCATAGGCGCTGGCCGATTTGGTCAACTCCTTGGTCTGGTAATCCACGTAGTAGTGGCCTTGGCTCGGTCCGTCGATGCCATAGGCCCAATGCAGGCCGGTGTTGAACCATTGCGGGCTGTTGGGAGCGGCCATCTGCTTGGCCAGCATGACGCGCATCTCGTCGAAATAGGCCTGCGCGTCTTCCTCGGTGGTGAAATAGCCACCTTTCCAACCCCAATAGGCCCACGCGCCTGCCAAACGGTCAAACACCTGCTTGGCCGAGGTTTCGCCGCCAAACCCGGTGTTGTCCTTCGCCGGGGCCGAGCGCCACAGGAACTCCGGCACGCCATCCTCGGCAACTTTCTCCAGCTTCTCGGGCACGCCCGCCTTGCGGAAATATTTCTGCGCGATCACATCCGATGCGACCTGGCTCCACCCCGCAGGCACTTCCACTTCGTCTAGCTTGAAAACAGTGGTCCCGTCCGGATTGCGAATCTCGGAACTCGTGGTGACGAATTCCAAGGCTGCGTAGGCGTCTTTACCTGCTGTCGTGAATTTACGTTCGATTTTCATCTGTCCGCTGCCCCATAAAATCAGCATTTTCCAAGTATCGGCCCATCTACCTGAGCCTACTCGACCTTCCGCATCGACAAGCAATCCCCGGCGCAGCAAACACGTCACTACGCAAATCTTCTCTCCGATCCCAAAATCGGTGCTAAGGTGGGGTCTGTCCCTGCCATTGAACGTCACCACTATATATTGTGGCTTGTCGGCCTGTGGACACAAGGTGGCGCATTTACCCATAGAGGGTCAACGACTTTTTTACAGAATTTGTGACAAAAAGAAGTTGACCTTGAGGCCCTCACAAAGGCCGCCCTGATCAAAGTGATTCATCCACAGAAAGATGTGCGAAAGCCGAGTTTATCCCGCATTTCAGAAAGCGTTGCTATCTAGGCAGGTTAGACGAAAGTCCTAGACCAATCTCTGAACCTTTGCGCCGAGAATCGCTGCATCTGCAAAGGCCCCGGCCGTCTGCATTCAAACCCTTGGCACATGCGATGCAAAAATGCGCACAGCCCCCACAGATAGGGTGCTTCGAAACCAACGAAGTCGCATGTCGACACAAGATATGGTGTCAGTGAGTGGAATGGTCGGGACGGCAAGATTCGAACTTGCGACCCCCTGTACCCAAAACAGGTGCGCTACCAGACTGCGCTACGCCCCGGACCGTGCGGCGGGTCTAATCTGATTTCTTCTGCTTGAAAAGCCCTAACAGGGCCATGCCGCACGATCTTCGGGGATCGCCGGATGCCGCAACTGGGTTCCCGGCACAATCCCCACCTGCTTGGCCAGCCCGCCGTTGATTTCCAAAACGTATTGAATGTTGTCGCCGCCGAATTTCGGACTCAGGTCGCCGGGCTGCGCCTCGTGGTGGACATGCTGAACCGTCCCGGTCCGATCCATGAAGATCATGTCGAGCGGGATCAAAGTGTTCTTCATCCAGAACCCCACCGTTTTTGGCCGCGGATAGACGAAAAGCATGCCCGCAGTCTTGGGCATGCTTTCACGGTTCATCAGGCCCTTGGCACGCTCGGCGTTGGTATCGGCCACTTCGATGGTAAATTGTGCCTGCCCCCAGTCGCCACGCAAAACCACAAGATTTTCGCGGCACTCGCCTGCGAATCCCTGCGCTGCGCTCATCATCAAAATCGCGGCTGCGATCAGTCCGATCGTTGCTTGACGGCAGTTTCCCATCCACACACCTCCGTGGCCATGCGGCCACGCTTACCATCTATAACCCGGATCGCCAATGCTTCCCCCGGTTGTAGATCGGCCAGCCCGGAACGGCGCAAAATCTCGATATGAACGAAGACATCCTCGTCCCGGCCAAAGGTATTGGCGAAACCAAACCCCTTGCCCTTGTCGAACCATTTCACCCGCGCGGGCTCTAGCGGCGCGTCGCGAATCTCCTCAGGATCCAATTCATCCAGATCCGCAAGGCCGCTAGCCTCAAGATCGTCGGGCGGTTCGATCACATGAACTTCGACGGCTTGCCGGCCACGATCAGTGTCCTGCACGTCGATTTCGACACCCGCACGATCCGCGACCGAGCTTTGCCCGAAGTTTCGCAGTACGTTGGCATGAAGCAAAATATCAGGGCCGCCTTCATCGGCGATCACAAACCCAAATCCCTTTACAGGATCAAACCACTTAACTCGTCCCCTTATTCTGCGCTTGTTATCAGTATATGTTGTCACGTTGTCCTACCCAGAAGTCTCATCCCCAAGACTCACATATCGCATCTTCTGACACACCATGGACACGATGCAACAAGAAAACGCATTGATATTCAGTCCTTTGCATTTGGCGTTACGCCAAATTCACGGACTCAAACGGTGTACTCGCCACTCATTGTCGACCGTTTCACGCCGCCAAACAAAGCGATCATGCAACCGAAACGCACCATCTGCCCAGAATTCCACCTCCAATGGGGCAATCCTGTAGCCGCCCCAAAATGGTGGGCGCGGCGGGTTAGATCCTTTCGTGGCCGTAACCTTGGCCACATCCGCCATGAGCTTGGCACGAGACGCGAGTGGTTGCGACTGCTTCGACGCCCAGGCTCCAAGGCGGCTCTTTAATGACCGGGACGCGTAATATGCATCTGCTTCCGGCCCGTCCTCTTTAACAACAACACCACGGACGCGTAATTGTCGACGCAAACTTTTCCAATGCAGCACCATGGCTGCCATGC
>DATFKJ010000009.1:0-8094 GCA_035268705.1 Roseovarius sp.
GGGCACGCTCCTCGGATTCGACTGAACAGGAAGCGACATAGGTGCCAAGCCCGTTCGAACGGGCTTGAACAACGCGGTTTCGAAACCGCGTAAAAAGCGCCTTCCAAGGCGCTTGCGTCAAGCCGTTTCGAAACGGCTTGATCGCCTGTCCGGTAACAAACCCTAAAGCGTTCCGCCTTTAACTTGAGACATCCGCTAAAGGCGGAACGCGTGCAACAAGTGAGCGGAGCACTGAGTTTCGCGAAAATCTGCACCTCAGGTTTTTCGCGAAACACTTTAGGTTCCCGGCTCATCCACCCGGTCTATCAACGCCAGAACCTTGGGCCCCAAGCCTTCGACGATCTTCCGCACCCCCTCGGCATTGGGGTGAATGCCATCGGCCTGAAAATAGTCGCGCGCCTCTGCGGGGTCCGACGTTCCCAACCCGGCAAAGAAACTTTCGGCATAAAGCGTGCCATAGTCTTCGGCCAGTTCAGGATACAGGCTGTCGAAATCCTGCTTGTACTCCGGCCCATAATTGCCCGGCGCCTGCATGCCCACCAAGAGCACCTTGACCGATTTCTCCTGCGCGGCGCGCAGGATCGCTTCGATATTCGCCCGCGTGACACTCGGGTCAACCCCGCGCAGCAGATCATTACCCCCCAACGTCACGATCATCGCGTCCACATCCGGCGTCAGGCTCCACTCCACCCGCGCCGCACCCCCGGCGCTGGTATCACCCGACACGCCGCCATTGATCACCGCCACCTCGGCGCCCTGCGCCTCAAGCCAGGCGTCAAGTTGCGGCACGAACCCAAAATCCTCGATCAATCCATAGCCTTGGGTCAGGCTATCGCCCAAGGCCAGAATCCGCATGTCCTCTGCCATGGCGGCAAAAGGCATCAAGAGGCAAAGAATGCCCGCCACCGCCTTGCCCCTCAGCCAAGCCATGCCATATCTGAACCACTGTCCTTGTCCTAGGTGCTTGCGCATGTCCGATCCTGTCTTGTCACTCGAAAACGCCGCGCTCACCCTTCAGGGGAACGCTGGGCCTGTCCAGATACTTGATGCGATCACGCTTGATGTCCACCGGGGTGAAACGCTCGGCCTCGTGGGACCATCGGGATCAGGCAAATCTTCGCTGCTGATGCTGATGGGCGGGTTGGAGCGCGCAACCGGCGGCACTGTATCGGCCCTTGGCCATGACCTGTCGAACATGAGCGAAGATGCCTTGGCCCGGCTGCGCCGCGACAACTTCGGCGTCGTTTTCCAATCCTTCCACCTGATCCCGACGATGACGGCACTGGAAAACGTGGCGACCCCGCTGGAACTGGCCGGCAATCCCGATGCACAGGACCGCGCGAAAGAAGAGCTTGAGGCCGTGGGCCTCGCCACCCGGATGCACCATTACCCTTCACAACTTTCCGGCGGCGAACAACAGCGCGTGGCGCTGGCCCGTGCCGCCGCACCCCGGCCCGCCATCGTGCTGGCCGACGAGCCTACCGGCAACCTCGACAGCCGCACAGGCGCGGGGATCATAGACTTGCTCTTTGGCCTGCGCGACCGGCACGGCGCGACCCTTGTCATGGTCACCCATGCCCCCGAACTGGCCGACCGCTGTGACCGCATCATCACGCTCAGCGACGGGCGCATCGCCCCGGAAAGCACCGAGGCCCCTGCATGCGCCTGATCACCGCCGCCCGCCTTGCCCGGCGGGAACTGCGCGGGGGACTGCGCGGGTTCCGCATTTTTCTGGCCTGTGTCATTCTTGGCGTGGCCGCCATCGCCGCCGTGGGCACGGTCCGCGAAAGCATCACCCAAGGGCTGGTGCAGGAAGGTGCCACCCTTCTGGGCGGCGATGCCGAGATCGAGATCACCTATCGCTTTGCCAATGAGGCCGAGCGCGCATGGATGGAGGATGCCGCCCTGCACGTCTCCGAAGTGGTCGATTTCCGTTCCATGGTCACCACGGCCGATGGCGAACGTGGCCTGACACAGGTGAAGGCCGTCGATGATGCCTATCCGCTTTTGGGGCAGGTCACGCTTGACCCGCCCATGCCGCTTTCCGATGCGCTTGACGGTGCAAACGGCCTGCCCGGCGTGGTCATGCACCCGGTTCTGGTGGATCGCCTCGGGCTGACCCCCGGCGATACCGTTCGTCTTGGCAGCAAGGCATTTCACCTGTCCGCCCGCCTGACGGGCGAGCCTGACAACGCCACAGCCGGGTTCGGCCTCGGCCCCCGCACGATCCTGCGCAAGTCCGCGCTTGACGGCTCGGGCCTGCTTGCCCCCGGCACGCTTTACAGCAGTTATTACCGGCTGGACCTGCCTGATGGCACCGATCTTGCCGCCGCCGAACAAGCCGCCCAAGCCGCCTTTCCCGACAGCGGCTTGCGCTGGCGCGATGCCAGAAACGGCGCCCCCGGCGTGGCCGAGTTCGTCGAGCGACTGGGCGCCTTCCTCGTGCTGGTGGGGCTTTCGGGGCTCGCCGTGGGCGGGGTGGGCATTTCCGCTGCGCTGCGCGCCTATCTTGCCACCAAGACCGAAACCATCGCCACCCTGCGCACGCTGGGGGCCGATCGCCGGACCATATTGCTGACCTACCTGTTCCAGACCGGTGCGCTCGCGCTGCTTGGCCTGATCCTTGGCCTTGCCCTTGGCGTCGGCCTTCCCATCCTTCTCGCCCCGCTGATCGAGGCGCGCCTGCCGGTCCCCGCCGCCTTCGCCCCCTATCCCGGCCCGATGGGCGAGGCCGCGCTTTACAGCATCCTGACAGTGCTCATTTTCACCCTCTGGCCACTGGCCCGCGCGCAGGAAACCCGCGCCGCCAGCCTGTTCCGCGAGGCGCTCAGCGGCGCGCGCAGCCTGCCGCGCTGGCCCTACCTTCTGGCGACGGTGCTTTTGACGGCCCTTCTGGTCACCGCCGCCGCCACCTTCTCGGGCAACCTCGCGTTGACCCTCTGGACAGCAGGCGGCATCGCCGGGGCGCTCGTCGTTCTTGCGCTGGCCACTTGGGGCATCCGCCACGCCGCGCTGCGCCTCAAGCCACTGGCGCGGGGCAGGCCCGCCTTGGGCTGGGCTTTGGCGGCCATCGGCGGCCCCGGCACCACGGCCGCGCCGGTTGTCCTGTCCTTGGGCCTTGGCCTTTCGGTCCTCGCCGCCGTGGGCCAGATCGACAGCAACCTGCGCGGTGCCATCGCCCGCGACCTGCCGACCCGCGCGCCCTCCTATTTCTTCGTCGATATCCAGAAGGATCAAATGCCGGACGTTCTGGAGCGGCTGGAAAACGATCCGGCGGTCAGCGGCATCGACAGCGCGCCGATGCTGCGCGGCATCATCTCACAAATCAACGGCCGCCCCGCTGCCGAAGTGGCCGGGGGCCATTGGGTGATCGAAGGCGACCGCGGCATCACCTATGCCGCCACCCTGCCCGACCGCACGCGCCTTGTGGCAGGCGAATGGTGGGACCCGGACAACCAAGGCAAGCCACAAGTCAGCTTCGCCGCCGAAGAGGCCGAGGAAATGGGCATCGGCTTGGGCGATATGCTCACCCTCAACATCCTTGGCCGCGATATCGAGGCGGAAATCACCTCGTTGCGCGCGGTGGATTTTTCCACCGCCGGGATGGGATTCATCATGGTGATGAACCCCGCCGCGATCGAGGCCGCACCGCATACCTTCATCGCCACCGTCTATGCCCAGGAAGAGGCCGAGGCGCAGATCCTGCGGGATCTGGCAAACCGCTTCCCCAATATCACCGCGATCCGCGTGCGCGATGCGATCAATCAAGTCTCCGACCTGCTGGCCGGCCTTGCCTCGGCCACCACTTGGGGGGCTGCGGCCACCCTGTTGACCGGGTTTCTGGTACTGATCGGGGCCGCCGCCGCCGACCAATCCGCCCGCACCCGCGAGGCGGCAATTCTCAAGACACTTGGCGCCACCCGCGCCCGCCTGCTGAGCAGCCTCGCCTTGCGCGCCGCCCTCTTGGGGGCCGCAGCGGGCATCGTGGCGCTGGCCGCAGGTCTCACAGGTGGCTGGGCGGTCAGCCATTTCGTCATGGAAACCCGGTTTTCCATCGACTGGGGCTCTGCCTTGACTATCATTATCGGCGGTGCCCTCATAAGCCTGCTGGCAGGGCTGGGTTTTGCATGGGGGCCGCTTCGGGCTCGGCCCGCGCGCATCCTGCGGGCGCGCGAATAACCGCGTTGCACCACGCGGCCCAAGCTGGCAACCCTTGGGCCAACAGCCCCAAGCCCTGCGGATACCGCCATGACCGATTCCTTGCCCATCCCCCTGACCGCGCTGAGCACGGCACAGAAAACCGCGCTCATCAACCTTGTGCGCCGCACCGCCAAGGCCGAGATCATGCCGCGTTTTCGCAACCTCGGACACGCCGATATCTCCGCGAAATCCTCGCCCTACGATCTTGTGACCGAGGCCGATCTGGCCGCCGAAGCGATGCTGGCCCGCGGCATCCAAGGCATGTTCCCGCACGCCCTCGTGGTCGGCGAAGAAGCCGCCAGCAGCGATCCCGATTTGCGCGGCAAGATCAACGAGGCCGAGCTGGCCTTTATCCTCGACCCGGTGGATGGCACATGGAACTTCGCCCATGGCCTGCCGCTTTTCGGGGTGATCCTTGCTGCCACCCGCTTTGGCAAGCCGGTCTTTGGCCTGCTCTACGATCCGGTGATGGATGATTGGATCACCGCCGATCTGGACAACACCGCGCATCTGTCACGCAACATGGGCGCGGCGCGTCCTCTGTCGGTCTCGCGCGGCGGCGATATCGCCTCGCTCTCGGGCTACGTCCACCTCTACCTCATGCCCGACGAGGTGCAGGCGCAAATGGCCGCCAAACTGCCCGATTTCGCGCGCACCCTGATGCTGCGCTGCTCGTGCCACGAATACCGAACGCTGGCCCAAGGCGGGATGGATTTCGCCCTTTCCAGCGTCCCCAACCCATGGGATCACGCCGCAGGCTTGCTGATTTGCCAACAGGCGGGCGGCGTGGCGCGGATGCTTGATGGCCGCGATTATACCGCTGGCATAACCGAGGGGCATATCCTTGCCGCCCCGGACGAGGACACATGGAACCGCCTGCGTGATCACTTCGCCTTTTTGCTCGATTGAACCGCTTGAGACGTTACGTAAGGTAATCCAGACCACCGGATTTTGTCCGAATCGGATATTCTATGGGTCAAGGAGGCGCGAACCCCATGACCCGACGGTCCCGGCAAGACACGACACAGACCCCGACCCTGTCGGATACCGATCGTAATGCCACCATCGACCGGCTCTATGACGTGGCCCTTGATCCCTCGCGCTACGAAGCCCTTCTTGATCACTGGGAAAGCGCCATTGGCCCGCTCCGGGCACAGGCCGATTTTCAATCGCCTCAATTTCTGGATGACCCCCTGATCCAAGGGCATTTCGAACGTGCAAGCACCTTCCTCGACCGTGTCGATACCGGCGATGAAACCAAGGAAATCGAAGCCATCCTCGCGCCCTTTGATCGGGTCGCGGCCTTCGTTCTGGACGGGTCGCAACATATCCGCGCGGCCAATGCCACGGCGAAAACCCTCATGGGCCTGCACACCGGCACAGCGCTGCGCGACCTGCCGATCAACCCCGAAGATATCGAGGCCGTGCGCAGCACGCTGCGCGGGCTTTTCTCGAACGGTCCGGAAGATTCGGCGATCCTGCGCGTCCGCTCCCGGCAAAAGGCGCATTTCATGGTTCTGCGCCTGCAAATCTGCGCCACCCGTGACGGCACCCCGCTGGTCCTTGCCGCCTCGAACGAGGTGGGCTGGCCTGATGGCTTCCGTCACATCCTGCGCAAGGCCTTTGATCTGACCGGCGCCGAGGCCGATGTGGTGCGCGGGCTGGTGGCCTGTTGCTCGGTCACCGAAATCGCCCAGCAAAGGGGCCGCTCCGTCGATACGATCCGCGCGCAAATCAAATCCATCTTGGCCAAGACCGAAACGCACAGTCAGGTGGAACTGGTCCGCCTTGCCCTGTCGATGATGGATATGGTCAGCCTCACGGTCGAAGCCGCCCCCGGCCTACGCGTCGTCAGCCGAGGCAGCGGCACACTGCAAGAACGCGAATTCCGCTCGCTGGTCACGCCGGACGGGCGGCGGCTGGACTACCTGATCTTGGGCGACCCCGATGGCCGTCCCATGCTGTACTTGCCGCTGGATTACGGCCTCGTCCGCTGGCCCGCCCCCGCCGAGGCCGAGGCGACGCGCCGTGGCATCCGCGTGATTGTCCCGATCAGGGCAGGCTATGGTCAATCCGATGCGGTGCCGAAGGCGGCCGATTACGACACGGCCTTGGTCAAGGATACGCTGCTTGTGCTCGACGCCGAAAAGGCCGCCTCCTGCCCGATCCTGTCATTGGGCGGCGATTCCTACTATGCCACCACGCTCGCCCTCGCCGCGCCCGACCGTTTCACCGCGCTCATCGCCTGCGCCGGGGTGCTGCCGCTCACCCGTCGCGAACAATACGAACGCATGGAAAAATGGCACCGTTTCATTCTGGCCGGGGCCAAGTACACGCCGCATCTTCTGCCCTTCATGGTCAAGGCCGGGTTCCTGCTGGCCCGCAAAATCGGCAAGCGTGGCTTTATCCACGCGGTCTACGGCCAATGCCCCGCCGACGTGGAAACCTTCGAGAACCCCGATGTGTTCGAGGCCATCGTCACCGGCTCGGAGGTGGCGCTTTCCGATACCCATTCGGCCCACGATGCCTTCTCGCGGCAGGTCTTGGGGCGGCAAAAACTCGATTGGTCGGACGAGATCAACAGCCTGCGCGCCACCCATCCCGTGATCTTCCTCAACGGCACGCAAGACCCGCAAGTGCCGCGCGCCACGCTGCGCGAATTCCAACGCGATTTCGACTGGATCGACTACCGCGTCTACGACGATGCCGGACAGTTGGTGTTCTTCCGACACTGGCGCGACGCCTTGGATATTTGCGAGGCACACCTGAAATAAAACGGGCTTTTACCCAATCTGGGGTATGACGGACCGCCTTGGAAACAGTAGCGTCGACCTGACAAACAGGTCTTTTTATTGACCGCTTCGCAGGCCCTTTGCGCTTGTCTGACAAGCGCCGAGAGCCACCCGAAGACGTCAACGTGATTTCATCACCGACGCTTAGACCAAAAAGTCTTTTCAGCATCAAACAGGGGCGGCCCAAGAACACTTGGATCGCCCCGTTTTCTTACTCCGCCGCCTCGGCATAGTCCTCCATCGGCGGGCAGGTGCAGACCAGATGCCGGTCGCCATAGACGTTATCCACCCGGTTCACCGGCGGCCAGTATTTGTCCACCCGGAAGGCCCCCGGCGGAAAGCACGCCTGCTCACGGGTATAGGGCCGATCCCAGTCTTTCACGAGGTCCTCCATAGTGTGCGGCGCATGCTTGAGCGGGTTATTTTCCCGGTCGCTTGTGCCCTCTTCAATCTCGCGGATCTCCTCGCGAATGGCCAGCATCGCATCACAGAACCGGTCCAACTCCGCCTTGGTCTCCGACTCGGTGGGTTCGATCATCAGCGTCCCGGCCACCGGCCAACTCATCGTCGGCGCGTGGAAGCCATGGTCCATCAACCGCTTGGCGATGTCGTCCACCGTCACGCCCGCACTTTCGGCATAGGGGCGGGTGTCGATGATGCACTCATGCGCCACACGCCCGTTGCGTCCCTTGTAAAGAACGTCATAGGCCCCTTCCAAACGCTTCGCGATATAGTTGGCGTTCAAAATCGCCACCCGCGTCGCTTGGGTCAGGCCCTCACCCCCCATCAGCAGGCAATAGGCCCAACTGATCGGCAGGATCGAGGGCGAACCGAAGGGCGCCGCGCTCACCGGCCCTTCCGCGCCTCCACTCTCGGGATGCCCCGGCAAATGCGGCGCCAAATGCGCCTTCACGCCAATCGGCCCCATGCCCGGGCCACCCCCGCCATGCGGAATGCAGAAGGTCTTGTGCAGGTTCAAATGGCTGACGTCGCCGCCAAGGTCACCGGGGCGGCTCAGGCCCACCATGGCATTGAGGTTCGCGCCATCAATATAGACCTGCCCGCCGTGGTCATGGGTGATCTGGCAAATCTCCTTCACCCC
>DATFKJ010000010.1:0-15982 GCA_035268705.1 Roseovarius sp.
ATCGACCAACTGATCCGCCGATCCTCCGACCCGGTGCCAAGGTGATAGCTTTCATGCACAATCTGCCCCGCATCCAGTACCAAAAGTGAGGTCACGCTCCGCGCCTCGATCCAAGCCGCCGCCCCCTCAGGCAGAACCATCTCCGTGCCTTGGGGCAGGGGGGTAACAGGGCCATCCCCATGTGACAAAGGCACGGTCAGAAAGGCGCGCTCCATGTTGGAAAAATTCTCGACGATCTTGCCCTCGTCAAACAGGGTGTTGACCGCCCAAAGGCGCATCAACTCTTCCCGCTTCCAAAGGCCCAAAACCACAGCCACCAAAGCCGCCATGACGGCAAATCGTGCCACCCATTTGAAAACTCCGCGCATATTTGTCCCCCGTGTCGCTTGCAGGCAGAAAAGCAGCAAGCGAGGCCCGCGTCCAGTGTAACGCAGGGGCGCTCATCACGTCCGTTCTTCGCGAGGAAGGCCGTAAGGCCTGATGAGCGCCTAACGAAACTTATCCACCAGTTTTTGCAAGGCCGTCCGCTCATCCTCCGGCGCGGGCTCCTGCGCTTTCGCGGACTTTTGCGTCTCCACCTTCGGCGCGGGCTTTTCCGCCTTCGCGGGGGCCATCCGCCGCGCCACGGCGTTCTGGAACTTGTCCGCATGCCCTGCCGCCAAATCCGGCGCACCATCGGACACTCCGCGCATCAGATCATCCAGCCAATCACCATCCGCCTTGGCGAAATCCTGTAGCACATACTGCGCGACCATTTCCTTGCGACCGGGATGACCGATGCCCAGACGCACGCGGCCATATTCGGCCCCAATATGCGCATGGATCGACCGCAGCCCATTGTGCCCCGCATGGCCCCCGCCACGCTTCACCCGGCATTTGCCGGGCACAAGGTCTAACTCGTCGTGAAAAACCGTCACATCCCCCGGCTCCAGCTTGTAGAACCGCATCGCCTCGCCCACAGACTGGCCGCTGAGGTTCATGAAGGTCGTGGGCTTGAGCAATAGCACCTTTTCACTGCCCAAACGCCCCTCGGTCACCTCGCCCTGAAACTTTGCCCGCCATGGGGCAAAGCCATGATCCTCCGCGATCCGCTCCACGGCCATGAAGCCGATGTTGTGCCGGTTGGTCGCGTATTTCGGCCCCGGATTGCCCAATCCCACGAAAAGCTGCATCACGCTTACCTCTTCTGTCTCAAACCTGTCCTACGCCGCCGCCGGTCCCAAATCAACGTGGGGTAAAGAAAAACGCGGAAAGCCGGGGCTTTCCGCGTTTCAATGTCCTTGGATCGGATAAGGAAAGGGGCTTATTCTTCGCCGCCCTCTTCCTCGTCACCGACAGTCGGCACTTCATCCGCATCGGCCTCTTCTTCCTCGTCGTCCGCATCCGATTTCAGCGCCGAAGGTGCCGAAATATTGGCGATCACGAAGTCACGGTCGATGGTCGGCTTGGCACCGGTCGGCAGATCAATGCTCGAAATGGTGATGGTGTCGCCGATGTTCTCGACACCCGACAAATCCACGACCAGCTTCTCGGGTATGTCGCCGGCGGTCACGATCAGTTCCACCTCGTTACGCACAATGGTCAGAACGCCACCGGCGCGCAGCGCGGGGCAGTCTTCCTCACCAATGAACTCAACCGGGATGAACAGGTTAATCTTGGTGGTCCGGCGCAGGCGCAGCAGGTCGAAATGCGTCGGCAGGTCCTGCACGATGTCGCGCTGTACGTCCCGGCAGATCACCCGCACATCCTCTTGCCCGTCAACCTTGAGGTTGAACAGGGTCGATTTGAAGCGGCCATCCTTCAGCTTCTTGATCAGGATGTTGTAAGGGATTTGGATCGGCAGCGGATCGACGTCGCCACCAAATACGATACCCGGAACCATGAATGCACGACGTGCTGCACGAGCGGCGCCCTTGCCCGTCCCCGTGCGTTCCTGGGCGTGAAGATCAGGAATTTCTCCAGCCATTTGAATTCTCCATACGTTAGGGCGGGGTTCCTCCAAGGCTGTAACCCCGCGTGAAGCCGCGCGTATAGACCGGATCGGAGGGCTTGGAAAGGGGGATTCTGGCGCGCAGGCCCAATAAAAAAGCCCGGGCGCGAACGCCCGGGCAAGTGTCTCAAAGGGTAACCCGGAAGGAGGTCATTACCCTTTCGAGAATTCAGGATAGGCTTCCATGCCCAGCTCGGTCATGTCCAAGCCGCTGATCTCTTCTTCTTCGCCCACACGGATGCCGATGACAGCCTTGAGGATGAACCAGACCACGAGGCTGCCAACGAAGGTGAAGACACCGTAGGCAACGATGCCCGTCAGCTGTGTCATCAGGTTGGCGCTGCCGTAGAAGACCACGGCGATGGTGCCCCAGATACCGGCAAACAGGTGAACCGGGATCGCGCCGACCACGTCGTCGATTTTGAACTTGTCCAGCATCGGCACGGTCAGCACCACGATGATACCACCCACGGCACCGATCCAAAGCGCACCGAACAGGGTAGGCGCCAGCGGTTCGGCGGTGATCGACACAAGGCCAGCCAATGCGCCGTTCAGAACCATGGTCAGGTCCGGCTTTTTGTACATCACCTGCGTCAGGATCAGGGCGGTCACGGCACCGGCGGCTGCGGCCATATTGGTGTTGGCGAAGATGCGGCTCACGTCCGAAACATCACCCACGGTTCCCATGGCCAGCTGCGAGCCGCCATTGAAGCCGAACCAACCCAGCCACAGGATGAACGTCCCCAAAGTGGCAAGGGCAAGGTTCGAACCGGGAATGGGGTTCACCTTGCCGTCCTTGCCGTACTTGCCCAGACGCGGGCCAAGCACGATGGCACCGGCCAGAGCGGCCCAGCCACCCACAGAGTGTACGACAGTCGACCCGGCAAAGTCCGAGAAGCCAGCCTCGGCCAACCAGCCGCCGCCCCACTGCCACGAGCCCGAGATCGGGTACATGAAACCGGTCAGCAGAACCACGAAGATCAGGAAGGGCCACAGCTTGATCCGCTCGGCCAAGGCCCCCGACACGATCGAGGCCGTGGCGGCCACAAAGACCAACTGGAAGAAGAAGTCCGACCCGACCGAGGCGTAATCAAGCGCCGCATCGGCGGCGGCAACGCCCACCGGGTCCAGAACGGTCTGGCCACCAATCGCGAAGAAGCCGTTGAAATCACCGGGGTACATGGTGTTGAAACCCACCAGCCAATACATGATCGCGGCGATCGAGTAGAGCGAGATGTTCTTGGTCATCTGCATGGTCACGTTCTTTGACCGCACCAAGCCACCTTCCAGCATGGCAAACCCGGCGGCCATGAAGAAGACGAGGAACCCTGCCATGCAGAACAGCAGTGTCGTCATGATATACGGGCCGATCTCGTCAAAGCCCGGGGCGGCGTCCTGCGCCAAGGCCATCTGCGGCGCAGCGATCAGCGCGGCGGCGGCCAAGCCCTTGAGTGTAAAGCGTTTCATTTCCATTGTCCTTTCCCCCTGACGGCTCAAAGCGCGTCGTCGTTGGTTTCGCCTGTGCGCACGCGCATGGCCTGTTGGATGTCGAGCACGAAAATCTTGCCGTCCCCGATCTTGCCGGTGCGCGCCGTGTCGGTGATCGTCTCGACCACCTGGTCGGCCATCGCCGCCGACACGGCGATTTCCAGCTTGATCTTGGGCACGAAGTTCACGGCGTATTCCGCGCCGCGATAGATTTCCGTGTGTCCTGATTGAGAGCCGAAGCCCTTGATTTCCGTCACCATCATGCCGCGTACGCCGATTTCGGTCAGCGCCTCGCGGACCTCCTCCAGCTTGAACGGCTTGATTGTCGCTATGATGAGTTTCACTGGTGTCCCTTTCGGTTGCGTCACATGACGTTTGCAGGTGCAGAAAACCCAAGATGCCCCCGGATTCGGAAGGTGAATCCATGCCATTGGGTCCATTTTTCGGGATCGAATGCACAAAAATTGCGCGCAAAGTTCAAAACGAGTAAAAATTATGCACAATAAAAAGGAAAGCTGCCCCAACCGCGGGGGTCTACATTTCCAAACCGGGGCTGTAGACTGCTCAAAACAGATTGGTCCCGGGCAGGACGAGTATGAGCAATTCAGGCCGCAAGACACCGCGTCTCGTCGCGGACAAGCGCACACCGAAATCCAAAAAGAAGAAACCCGCGCCCAAGCGCCGCAAAGCGCCTGCGCGGCGCAAACGCACGCCGTCGCGCAATCCGGTTATTCGCCTTGTGCGGGGTCTTTTGGGCTGGATCTTCCGTATTGTCTGGGGCATCGGCTGGCGCGTGACCGCCGTTGTGGCCCTGATCGTCGGGGTGGCCGTGGCCTATACCTATACCACCCTGCCGCCGGTGAATGAGCTTCTGGATGGCCGCGCGCGCGGCTCGGTCACACTTCTGGACCGCGAAGGCGAGGTGTACGCATGGCGCGGCGATACCTTCGGCGGCGTTGTGACCGCCGAGACGGTCAGCCCGCATTTGAAAAACGCCGTCATCGCCACCGAGGACAAACGCTTTTACATGCACCCGGGGCTTGATCCCATCGGCATCGCCAGCGCCATCCGCATCAACCTCAGCGAAGGGCGCGGGCCGCTCTCGGGCCATGGCGGCTCCACCCTCACCCAGCAAACCGCGAAGCTCCTGTGCCTTGGCGTGGAATACGACAAATCCGAATGGGAGTCCGAGGCCGACTACGTCGCCGACTGCCGCCGCGGATCATTGGCCCGCAAGGCCAAGGAAGCGGTCTTTGCCATGGCGATGGAGGCCAAGTATTCCAAGCAGCAGATCCTCTCCATTTACCTCAACCGCGCCTACATGGGCGGCGGGGCCTACGGGGCCGAGGCCGCCGCGCAACGCTATTTCGGTAAATCCGCCGGCAAACTGACCCCACAGGAATCCGCCATTCTGGCCGGGCTTCTCACCGCGCCGTCGCGCCTTGCCCCCACCTCCAACCTGAAACGCTCGCAGGATCGCGCAGCCACCGTGCTGCGCCTGATGAACGAACAGGGCTACCTCAGCGACACCGAAACCGCCGCCGCGCAAGCCAGCCCCGCCACGCTATCCGAGGCGGCTCAAGCCCAAACCGGCGGCTATTTCGCGGATTGGGTCATGGATTCGGGACCCGAGTTTTTCACCCGCGACACCACCGAGGACGTGATCATCAAGACCACCCTCGACCAGCGCATGCAAACGGCCGCCGAAGAGGCGCTCAAGTACATCTTTGAAGAAAAGGTGCGCGAAGGCTCCAAGGCGCAGGCGGCGATTGTGGTCATGTCCGCCGACGGGGCCGTGCGTGCCATGGTGGGCGGGCGCAAAAGTAAGGTCACCGGGGCCTTCAACCGCGCGACAATGGCCCGCCGCCAAACCGGCTCGGCCTTCAAACCCTTCGTTTATGCCACGGCGCTTGAACTGGGCTACACCCATGACGCGACCGTGGTCGATGAACCCTATTGTCTCGACATCCCCGGCTCGGGCCGTTGGTGCCCGGAAAACTACACCCGCAAACATTATGGCCGCGTCACGCTGGCCCGCGCCCTGCGCGACTCGCTCAATATCCCCGCTGTGAAGGTTTCCGAAAGCGTGGGCCGCGATCTGGTCCGCAAGGTGGCCAGCGATTTTGGCATCGAAAGCGATCTGGCCGATGGCCCGGCCCTCGCGCTTGGCGCCTCGGAAAGCACGCTTTTGGAGATGACCGGCGCCTATGCCGGTATCCTCAATGGCGGCTCCTCGGTCACGCCCTACGGCCTTGTCGAGCTGAAGCTTTTGGGCGACGACGATCCCCTCATGGGCACGGCGGGCGGCATTGGGGAGCGTGTGATCCGCGAGGAAGCCGCCCGCGAACTGATCTACATGATGCACGAGGTTGTCCATGGTGGCACCGGCGGGCGCGCCCAACTGCCCGACCGTGAGGCCGCTGGCAAAACCGGCACCACCCAAGCCGCCCGCGATGCGTGGTTCCTCGGCTTTACCGCCGATTACGTGGCCGGCGTCTGGATGGGCTATGACGACAACACCCCCCTAACAGGCGTCACCGGCGGCGGCCTGCCCGCCGAAATCTGGCACGAAACCATGGTACGGGTGAACGAGGGTTTGCCCGTGAACCGCTTGCCGATGATCCGCCCCAAGCCCAAACCGCAGGTCCAGCAAGAGCCGCTACGCCGCCAACAGCGCCGCACCCAACCCGACCGGGGCAACCCGATCGAAAACATCCTGCGCGGTATCTTGGGGGTGGATTGACGTTTAGTTCGGGGGTGGTTGCGGACGAAGTAGACGTTTCCCCCGCGCGGAATCAAGGGCCGCAGGCCCGCCGCGTATCGTCATGCTGAAAGCATGCCTTTGGCATGACGCCGCCCCCACGGCGCGGCGATTGGGTCGGTCTGAGCGCACAAATCATGAGTTACGCGCCAGTGTTCTGGATAAAGCGTATTGCCCATCGGTCGGGTCGCCGCACCGCGGCCCGACGATGCGCGGCTCGTGTCTCCAATGTCCATCAAGGGCTCATACCTGCCATTTTCCGCACCGCACAACCGTGTTGCAGCCTTGGCGCAGGATGTCGCCCATAGCCACAACCGACCCCAGTTTCGTACGACTCGTACGGTCCACAAAAAGACCCCCTGAGTTTTGTACGACACAGGGGAGGTCTTGCGTACGGGTCGTACGAAAATCAATCGCCCGAATACAGCACGTCCATCTTGCGGGCCAGCTTCGCGTCCAGCGAACTCAAACCGCCAACGTCATGCGTGCTCAGCGTGACCTCGACAGTCTTGTAAACATTGAACCATTCGGGATGGTGCTTCCATTTCTCGGCCCAGATCGCAACCCGGGTCATGAAGCCGAAGGCATCCACGAAGTTCTTGAATTCAAAGGTTTTCTTGATGGCATCGCGCCCCTCGACCATCGCCCAGCCGTCCTGCAAAAGCGGCTCCAGCGTGGTTTTCCGGGCGGTCTCGCTCAGTTTCTCGGTCATTGGTGATCCTCCATGTCCGTTTTCTTGAATGGGCCGAATTTCGTAAGGATTTCAATATCTTCCTCAACCGCGGCCCGCTCGGCCTCAAGATATTGCGCCACCGCATCGGCAAAGCCCGCGTCGCGCATCCAGTGCAGTGAATGGGTGCTCACCGGCAAATACCCTCGCGCCAGCTTGTGTTCTCCCTGCGCCCCGGCCTCCACCGTGGCCAGCCCCTGCGCAATCGAAAAATCCATTGCCTGATAGTAACATAGCTCGAAATGCAGGTAGGGATGATGCTCTGAACAGCCCCAGTATCGCCCATAAAGGGCATTGCGTCCAATCATGTTCATCGCCCCGGCAATGGCGCGGCCCTCACGTTCGGCCAGCACCAACAGGATATCGTCCCGCAAGGTTTCATGAGCGATTTCAAAGAATTGCCGGGTGAGGTAGGGCATGCCCCACTTTCGCGCGCCGGTGTCCTGATAGAACGCCCAGACCGCATCCCAGTGATGCGGCGCAATCTGATCGCCGGTCAACTGCTTGATTTCGCCGCCAAATTCTTGCGCCTGCCTGCGTTCCTTACGGATGGTCTTGCGCTTGCGGGAACTCAGGTCCGCCAGAAAATCGTCAAAGCTCCGATAGGCCCGATTTTCCCAATGGTACTGCTGGCTGGCCCGCGCCATCATGCCGATCTGCGCGCCTGCCTCGGCCTCTTCGCCCGTGCAAAACGTCACGTGAACCGAGGAAAGCCCATTGTTTTCCGCCACTTGCACTGCGCCTTGGATCAACCCGGCGCGGCCCGCGTCCTCATACCCCGGCTTTGCCAAGAACCGCCGCCCCGTCACCGGCGTAAAAGGCACTGCGACCTGCAACTTCGGGTAATACCGCCCGCTCGCGCGCTCATACGCATGCGCCCAGTTGTGATCGAAGATATATTCGCCCTGACTGTGGGATTTCAGGTAAAGCGGCGCACAGGCGATCACCTCGCCGCCCATCTCGACCACCATGTAATGCGGGGTCCAACCCGTCCCGGTGCCGACCGACCGACTGTCTTCCAAGGCTTTCAGGAACCGATACGTGGTAAAGGGATCATCAGGCCGCCCGCCCTCCGCGGCCTCGGGGCAGGCACAGGCATCCCAGTCCGCCGCGTCGATCCGCGACAGGCTGTCATGCAGGGTTATGGAAAGCTCTTGCTTGGCCATGCGGCTAAGGTGTGGCCTTGGGCCGCGGATTCAAGCCGGAAATTCAGGCAGATAGCCTTCGAAGGTGATATTGCAGGCAACACGGCGCGCGGCCTGTTCCTTTGCCTGTGATTTCACCGTCCAGCACAAAATATCTGCGCCTTGCGCCCTTAGCTCCGCCACCCGTGGGCTGTCCAGATCGTTCACGTCATGGCTGATGAACGACGCGTCCACCCGCTTAAAATCCGGGATCGCGCGCAGCCGGTCGCGCACTTGCGGCTTCAAAAGCGGCCAATTCTCAGGGCTAAAGGCCGCCGTGGTCAGGCCGCGCGGCACAGCCGGGGCCAATGTCGCCAACCGCGCCACCATTTCGGGATTGAACGACATCACGGCCACCGGTCCGGCGTAGCCTTGCAAATCGTTGGCCACTGCGGCTTCCAGCCGGCCATCGGTCGGACCCATTTGTCCGTGCTGATCCTTCAACTCGATCAACAGCGGCACTGTTCCCGCGACCAGCTTCAGCACTTCGTCAAGCGTCGGAATACCCTCGTCACCACCCAGTAGAACGACCTGTCCAAGGTCATGGGCCTCACGTTGCTGGATCGCCCCGCGCTGCCCGGTCAGCCGCTTCAGGTCATAGTCGTGAAACACCATCGCACAGCCCTCTTGCGAGGGCTGCACGTCAATCTCGATCCCATAGCCGTTTGAAATCGCCGCCAAAACAGCCGCGCGCGAATTTTCGGGTCGCGCGTTATCCTTGTCGTGCAAGGCCCGGTGCGCCAAGGGGATACGCCGAAAGGCGTCGGGCAGGGCAGGGGTCATCCGATCTGGAAAATGCCTTCGATTTCAACCGCCACACCAAAGGGCAGCGCCGCCGCCGAGACTGCCGAGCGCGAGTGCTTACCCGCGTCGCCCAAAGCCTCGCCAATGAAATCCGATGCCCCGTTCACCACATGCGGCTGCTCGCCATAATCAGCGGTCGAATTCACGAAGCCGGTCAGCTTCACCACCCGCTTGAGCCGGTCCAGATCACCGCCGCAGGCCGCCTTGACCTGAGCCAGAAGGGCGATTGCGCAGACTTTGGCCGCGTCTGCGCCTTGGGGGGTTTCCATATCGTCGCCCAGTTTCCCGGTGATCAGGGTGTCGCCGTCCTTGGAAATCTGCCCCGAGACATAAAGCATGTCGCCGACCTGCACATAGGGCACATAGTTGGCCGCCGGGGCCGGGGCATCGGGCAGGGTCACACCCATTTCGGCCAATTTCGCTTCATACTTTCCCATGATCCGTCCTCCCTCATGGATTGCGTTGCGCGGACGCTAGCGCCCCGCCCGCGCAAACGAAACCCAAAACGCGGTCAACTTTCGCGCTTTTGCGGCTATTCGCGGAACGCCCGTGCGAAATAACCCGAAAGCGGCTCCAGCAGATAGGCGATCGGCCTTTGCGCTTGGGTGCGGATGAAGGCGTCCACCGGCATGCCGGGCAACAGGGTGGCATCCCCGGGCAAATTCGCCCGTGCCTCCGGGGGTAGAATGATGTCGGCGCGATAATAGGCGTGTCCAGTGCTTGGGTCCCGCAACACATCTGCCGAAAGGCGGGTGATCTGCCCGGTCACCCTTGGTTCGGCCCCTTGGTTCAAGAATGAAAACCGCAAGGTCACGTCTTGGCCAGGATGCACGGCGTTCACCTTTGACGGTGCGATGCGCGCCTGAATCGCCAGTGGGCGATTTTGCGGAACGATGTAAAGCAACGGTGCCGCCGGCCGGATCACGGCCTGCGGGCCAAAGACCTGCAGATCATGCACGACCCCGGCCACCGGGGCCTTTATCTCCAGACGCGCCAGACGCGCCAGAAGCGCGCGCCGTTCCTCGGACAGTTCCGCTTCGTGGCGACGCAGATCGCGAAGCTCCGCAATCGCCGCCTCCCGCCGGTGCGAGGTCAGCTTCAGCACCTCGATATCAATTTCGGCGGATCGCTCTACCGCTTCGGCGCGGCGCGCGGCCAACTCCCCCATTGCCCCGCGCAAGCGGGCGTCTTCCCGGCGCAATGACAACACCCGCGCCACCTGCGCCAAGCCGCGATCCAAAAGCGCTTGCTGGTCCTGAAGCTCTTGGTCGATCAGTGCCACCTGTTGGCGCAATGCGGCCTGCTGTGCCGTGATCCCCTCGATCCGTTTGCCCGTTTGCTCGCGCCGCTTGTGCAATTGCGCCACCTCGCGCTCAATGGAGCCGGCCCGCGCCTGCAACAATTGGCGTTGCCCTGCCATCACTTCGGCCAAGGCGGGCTCTATACTGGCCCGATGGTGCAAAAGCGCGTCAAACGTGATCTCGGTCGCGCCATCGCGTTCTGCCTCAAGCCGCGCGCGTCGGGCCATCACCTCGAACAAACGGGTCTCGGTCACGGCCAACCGCGGTCGCAACTCGTGGTCTTCAAGACGCAAAAGGACCGACCGCGCCGCCACGTGGTCGCCCTCGCTGACCATGAGGTCACCGACAACGCCGCCATCGGGATGTTGAACCACCTGCCGGTTGCGTTCGACCACCACGCGGCCCGGCGCGACAATCGCGCCGGAAATCTGCGTGCCAAACGCCCAACCGCCAAAACCAAGCACCAGAAGGCCAAGCGCAATCCACCCCAGCAAAAGAGGCCGACGCGCGCTGAATCCCCCGGCGCGGCTCATGGCGCGCCGCCCGCGGCGCGGGTGATCTCGGCATGATTGCCAACCACTTCGGTCAACACCTGTTGCTTTGGCCCGAACCTGCGCAGAAGGCCACCTTCAAGCGTCAGGATCATGTCACAGGCCTCGATCGCCGCAGGGCGATGCGCCATCACGAGCACCCCCTTTCCCTCGGAGCGAAACGCCCGGATCGCATCCGTCAGCGCGGCGCTGCCCGCATGATCCAGATGCGCATTGGGTTCATCCAGTATAAGCACGACAGGAGACCCAAAAAACGCCCGCGCCAGCCCGATCTGTTGCCGCTGGCCGCCCGATAGTCCCGCGCCATTCGCGGCAACCTGCGTGTCATAGCCCCGCGGCAGGCGCAGGATCATCTCATGCGCCCCGGCGCGCCGCGCCGCCGCGATGATCGCCGAAGAGTCGGCCTGCGGTGCCAGCCGCGCGATATTCTCGCCCACGGTTCCGTCGAAAAGCACCACCCGCTGCGGCAAATACCCGATGTGGCGGCTCAAGTCGTCCGGGGCGTATTGGGTCAAACCGGCGGCATCAAGGCGAACCGTGCCGCCCGCCGCCGGCCACACTCCGGCAAGGGTCTGCGCCAAGGCGGATTTCCCCGCGCCGGACGGCCCGATCACGCCAACCGCCTGTCCGGGATGCATGGTGAAGCTGACCTGCCGCAGGGCCGGGTCGCGGGTGCCGGGCGGAACCACCGACAGGTTTTCGACCTGCAATTGCGCTTTGGGCCGGGGCAAAGCCATGCGGTCCGGTCTGGGCGGCACGGCCTCCAAAAGCGCGGCAAGTGCCTGCACCCCTTGCTTGGCACGCAGTAGAACGGGCCACATCATGATCACCTGCTCAATCGGCGCAAGCGCACGCCCCATGAGAATCGAGGCGGCAATCATCGCCCCCGGGGTCAGCGCCCCAAGCAGAACCAGATACGCCCCAAGACCAAGCATCGCCGATTGCAGAAAGAGGCGAAACGCCTTGGTGAAACTGCCGAACCCGGCTATCCGATCGGTTGTCTCCAGCTGCGCCTGCAAGGCGACCCCTCGCGCGGCCTGCCAGCGTTGGAACGCCGCATCGCCCATGGCGAGCGCGCGCAGCATCTCTGCGTTTCGCTGGTGGTCCTGCGCCAAATGGCGGGCCTCGGCATTGGCGGCGGCGGCGCGCGCCGCTGGTCCACGCGCAATCCATTGGCTGAATGCCGCAGCCCCGATGAGTGTCGCCGCACCGCACAGGGCCATGATCCCAAGCCACGGGTGAAAAACCCAAATACCGATGAGAAACAGAGGCGTCAGCGGACTGTCGAACAGCGCACTCGCAAGGGGGGAGGCCATTACCCGCTGGACCGATTCCAAATCGCGCAGGCCGCCGGCGGGTGGCCCGGCCCCCGCCATCTCCGCATCGAAAATGCGACGCTCCAGTCTGCTTTGAAACCGGGCCGCAGCCCGGCCCATGATCCGGCCCCGGGCATGGTCCAGCAGCCCCATGACCGCATAGAGGAAAACCACCAGTATGGTCAGCGCCACAAGGGTTTCCACCGACCCGCTGCCAAGCACGCGGTCGTAAACCTGTAGCATGTAAAGAGGCCCCGCCAGCATCAACAGGTTTCCAAAGACACTGAACACAGCGACAGAGGCCCAAAACCCGCGGGTTTCGGAACAGGCAGCGCGCAATTCGGCGTATCCGGGGGTGGGGTGATGGCGTTCCATGCGCGCGACTGTAACGCGGCGATCCCTGCGATTTGGTTTACACCCACCCGTCAGGGCAGGGCACGGCGCACAATGCCTGTGCCCGATCTGCCACAGACAGGTGCTTGTCTATACCGTGCTTCTGGGCAATGTTTTGTGATAGTTTATGTAAAGTGTCTGCACCTCAATTCCGGGACCGATTGCTGCCAATGTTTCTTGATTCATTAGTTTCCGGCCTTCGCGGCCTTGCCGTCATGGCGTGTTGTGGCGTTTTGGCGGCCTGCGCCAACCCCGGGCCCTCGCACCCGGCGGATGAGCCATTCGATCCCTACGAGTCGCAGAATCGTCAGGTGCATCAATTCAACCGAAGCCTTGACCGCGCCATCATCCGACCCGCCGGGCGCGGCTACAGCAACTTTTTGCCGGACGACATCGAAACGGTGATCGGGCGGTTCGCTTTCAACCTGTCGATCCCCGGCGCCATCGTGAACAACGTGCTGCAAGGCAACGGACGCGGGGCAAGTCAGGATCTCTACCGCTTCGCGATCAACTCGACCGTCGGGCTGGGAGGGTTCTTCGATCCGGCCAGCGAAATTGGCATGCCCGCCCCGACCGATGCCGACTTTGGCCAAACGCTCCATGTCTGGGGCGCGCGCGAAGGGGCCTATGTCGAACTGCCGCTTCTTGGCCCATCCACCGAACGCGATACATGGGGCAAGGTGGTCGATGTTTTCACCAACCCGCTGACATATATCATCGACGATCCCGAAAACTACTACGGCACCGCCGCATCGGTTTCATCGCGACTGAGCGACCGTGGCCGGTATTCCGATACAATTGATTCTATCCTTTACGAAAGTGCCGATAGCTACGCGCAGGCACGATCACTTTATCTTCAGAACCGCAGATTTGAACTGGGCGGCACTGGCGGGGAAAGCTATGTCGACCCATATGACGATCCGTACGAGGACCCTTATGAAAACTGATTTCTCACGTCGACATTTGATTGCCGCAGCAGGGGCAGCCGCGGCCACATTGAGCGCGACGCCGACCCTGTCTTTCGCCCTCACCGATTCCTCGGCCAGAACTCTGGTCGACCGCATCGTGAAGGAAATCAACCGCGTCATCTCATCGGGCAAAGCCGTCTCGTCGATGATCCGCGATTTCGAGCGTATCTTCGCGCGCTATGCCGATGTGAACATCATCGCCCGCTCGACCTTGGGCGCCGATTCGCGCCGTGTCTCGGCCGCACAAATGCGCGCCTTCACCGATGCCTTTCGTGGCTACATCGCACGCAAATACGGTAAGCGGTTCAATGAATTCGTTGGCGGCAAGATCGAGGTCAAGGGCGTGCGCCGCGTGAAATCCTGGCACGAGGTCCGCTCCACCGTCTACCTGCGCGGCGAATCCCCCTTCGAGGTGTTGTTTCTGGTTTCCGACCGCTCGGGCAAGGACCTGTTCTTCGACATGGTGATCGAAGGCGTCAGTCTGCGCCTGACCGAACGCACCGAGATCGGCGCCATGCTAGACCGCCGCCAAGGCAACATCGACGCGCTGATCCAAGACCTGCGTAAGGCGGGCTGAACCGCGCCGCCAAACACTATAAAGCCCCGGTCGCGTCGAACGACCGGGGCTTTTTTGTCTCATTCCGCCTTAAACGACTTCAAGCAGCGCTTCACCCGCCGATACGTCGCAGGCGCCGGGGTTCTCTTCTTCGTGCAGTGCGGTCACCACGCCATCCTCGACCACCATGGCATAGCGCTTGGAGCGGGCAATCAGCCCCACCGGCGGCGCGGTGAAATCCATGCCAATCGACTTGGTGAAAGCCGATTCCGGATCGCCCAGCATGGTGATCCCGGCGGCACTCGCCCCCGTGGCCTCACCCCAGGCGCCCATGACAAAGGGATCGTTGACCGAGACACAGATGATCTCGTCCACGCCCTTGGCATTGAATTGATCCTTGGTGCGAACGAAGCTCGGCACATGCGCCGAATGACAGGTCGGCGTATAGGCCCCCGGCACGGCGAAAATCACCACCTTGCGGCCTTTCACCTTATCCGCCAGCGCCACCTGTTCCGGCCCCTCGGCCCCCATCTGACCCAGCGTTGCATCGGGCAGTTTGTCGCCTTTTGAAATGCTCATTGTCGCTCCCTGTCTATCAATTGCGTTTCCAGTATGGGTAGATATAGGGATGCCTCAAGGGTGTGACCATGAAAAATGGAAGGGAACAGGATGACCGGGATAGTCGTGATCGGGGCAGGGCAGGCGGGATCGTCCTGTGTGGCCAAACTGCGCACGCTTGGCTATGAGGGCAAGATCACCCTGATCGGCGAAGAACCCGTGCCGCCCTACCAGCGCCCGCCGCTGTCCAAGAAATACCTTCTGGGCGAGATCGAGCTTGAACGCCTGTTTCTGCGCCCCGAAAGCTATTACGGCGAAAACGGTATTGACCTGCACCTGAGCGAAACCGTAACGGCCATCGACCGCGCCGATAAATGCGTCATCGCGGGCGGGCAATCCATCCCCTACGACCATGTCGTGCTTACCACCGGCTCCGTCCCTCGCCGCCTGCCCGGCAGCATCGGGGGAGAGTTGCAGGGCGTCTATACCGTGCGTGACCTGCACGACGCCGACACCATGGCGCCCGAGTTCACCGAAGGCCGCCATGTCCTGATTGTCGGCGGCGGCTACATCGGGCTTGAGGCCGCCGCCGTGGCCGCCTCCAAGGGCCTGAAAGTCACTCTCGTGGAAATGGCCGACCGCATTCTGCAACGCGTGGCCGCCCCCGAAACCTCCGACTATTTCCGCGCCCTGCATACCTCCCACGGCGTCGACATCCGCGAAGGCATTGGCCTTGAAACCCTGCTGGGCGAAACCCGCGTTACCGGCGCACGGCTTAGCGATGGATCAGAACTCGACGTCGATTTCGTCATCGTCGGCGTCGGCATCACCCCGGCAACCACCTTGGCCGAACTGTCGGGCGTGCTCATCGACAACGGCATCAAATGCGATGCCGAGGGCCGTACCAGCGACCCGTCCATCTGGGCTGCGGGCGATTGCGCCTCCTTCCCATGGAATGGCGCGCGCATCCGCCTTGAATCGGTCCCCAATGCCATCGACATGGCCGAATGCGTGGCCGAAAATATCATGGGCGCGGGCAAGACATATATCCCGCAACCGTGGTTCTGGTCCGACCAATACGATGTGAAACTGCAAATCGCGGGCCTCAACACCGGGTATGACCATATCGTCACCCGCCCCGGCGACGCCGAAGGCCATGCCTCCTTCTGGTATTTCAAGGGCGATCAACTTCTGGCCGTGGACGCCATGAACGAACCGCGGTCCTACATGGTCGGTAAACGCCTGATCGACGCGGGCAAAACCGCCGATCCTGCGGCCATCGCCAACCCCGAGACTGACCTCAAAACCCTCCTGCGGGCATGAGGATCATCGGCGGAGACTTCGGCGGCCGCCGTCTGGCCTCTGTCGGCAAGGGGGATGCG
>DATFKJ010000011.1:0-4805 GCA_035268705.1 Roseovarius sp.
GTGGTGAACACCCAATCGGCCATGACCACGCCCGACGCGACCGAATGGATGGTTTCCACCCGCCCCGCGTGCAGCCCCGATTGCGGGGCCGAGCGGATCAGTTTTACCCCCAGCCAAATGAGGTAAACCGCGCCCACCCATTTGAGCACCGTAAAAGCCGTCGCCGAGGCCAGCACCAGCGCCCCCAACCCGGCAAGCGAGGCGCTCATCGCCACGAAATCCCCCAGCGCCACACCGGCGGCACTGGCCACGGCCACGCTACGCCCCTTGGACAGCGCGTAGCTAAGCACCAATAACACCGTCGGGCCGGGGATAAGCAGCAGCGCACAGGAGGCGGCAACAAAGGCCAGCCAAAGGTCGAAAGACATCAGGTGAACCCCTTTACAAAACCCGCCCCGCCACCGCATCGAGCTTGGCCAAAAGCGCGGGGTCGCGTTTTTCCGGGGCGGTCAGGATGGCGAACTCCAACGCCCGGTCGCAGCCATGCGGGCAAGGCGCGCGATCCGCCCCCAACAGCCCCGGCAGCCCCGCCACCAGGGCGCGGGCCTTGTCGGCGTTGCCCATCAGCGTCGCGATGATGTCCGAAACGTCCACTTCGCCGTGGTCAGGGTGCCAACTGTCATAGTCAGTGACCATCGCCACACTGGCATAACAAAGCTCGGCCTCGCGGGTGAGTTTGGCCTCGGGCATGTTGGTCATCCCGATCACATCCGCGCCCCAGTGTTCGCGGTACATCTTGGATTCCGCCAACGTGGAAAACTGTGGGCCTTCCATCGCCAAATAGGTGCCGCCCCGATGCACATTGATCCCGGCGGCCTTGGCCGAGGTCTCGCAGGCATTGGCCAGACGCGGGCAGGTGGGATGCGCCACGCTCACATGGCCCACGCATCCGGGGCCGAAAAAGCTCTTCTCGCGCCCAAAGGTGCGGTCGATGAATTGATCGACGATCACGAAATCGCCCGGCGCCATCTCGTGCCGGAACGAGCCGCAGGCGCTGACGCTGATCACATCGGTGACGCCAAGGCGTTTCAGCGCGTCGATATTCGCGCGATAGGGAACCGACGTGGGGGTATGCACATGCCCGCGCCCATGGCGGGGCAGAAAGGCCATCGGCACGCCCTCAAGGGTGCCGGTCAGGATTTGATCCGAAGGGTCGCCCCAAGGGCTTTCCACGCTGACCCACTCGGCATCGGCCAGCCCCTCGATCTCATAAACGCCCGATCCACCGATCACCCCGATCTTGGTTTGCATATCCGCCCCCTTCTTGCACCGTAGACCGCTTCACGGAATACGCTGGGGCGTGGATTTGCAAGCCGGAATTCGCCGCGGGCTCAGGCCACCGCGCCAAGGGAGCAGATATCGCCGCCTTTGACCAAGGAAGTGACAACCTGCCCCTCATGGCTTTCACGGATGGCATAGCCATAACCGCGCAGGCGGTGTTTCCATTCCCGGTCGGACACGCACATTTGCCGCTCACGCAGAACAAAATCGCGTACATCGTCGAAGGCTTTGTTACTCGTCATCATGGTCATCGTTCTCGTCCCTTAAACAATAAGTGATGTTTGAAGGGATAGTTGACGGATGTGGCAACATTCTGCCGGGAATCTGACGCGCTTGGGAATTCTTTGGGATGACCCCGGGCGGGTTTCAACCAAGGGTAGGCGACATCGCCCTTTCATCCGCCGCCGCGCGGACCAGCCCCCTGAAAAGCGCCTGCTGTCGGCGGGCATAGAACAAATGCTCGGGGTGCCACTGAACACCCAATACAAAAGGTGGTCGCGCCCGTTCGACCGCCTGTATCATGTCGCCTTGGTCGCGCGCCGCAACGCGCAGCCCAACGCCAAGCTGATCCACCGATTGACTGTGCAGGGCGTTGATGCGCATCGGATCGGTGCCCGCAAGGCTGGCCAGATGCGTGCCGGGTTCGATGCTGACCTCCTTGCGCGGCAGGATGGTGCGCAAACGATCACTGTTCTTGTAGATGCCATAGGCGTCCTGATGCAGGCTACCGCCCAGCGCGACATTGATCATCTGGCTGCCCCGGCAAATGCCCAGAACGGGTTTACCTGCCTCAAAGGCCTCCAGCACCAGCCGCCGCTCCAAGGCATCACGCCCGGGGTCCAGCCGCGCCGAACGGACCAACTCCCCACCATAAAGATCGGGGGAAATGTCATCGCCGCCGCCAATGATCACCGCATCAACCGCGCCGATATCGGCCTCGCGCCCATCAACCCAGCGCACCGCGCGCCCGCCCGCCATCCAGACGTTGAACGAGATAAGCGGAAAGATACGCCAGCCCGAGCGGCGCGACGTGGTGACTCCGATCAGCGGTCTGCTCATGTCATGCCCCGAGTCTATCCACCCCGGCCGCGCGCAGGATATCGCCACAGCGCCGCGCCCAGCTTTGCCGCGAGATCGTGACGACGCCGTGGTCTTGTTCCCACGCGCGGCCCAGCTGCTCCAAAAGCGCGGTATCCTGCGCCACCCGTTCGACCACCAGCCAGCGCTGCCATTCATCCACCAACGACCAGCCCGCATCGTCGATCAGGCAATCGGGCAGGCGAAAATGAAACGTCGGACGTGCCGAAACCTTGCCTGAAACCGTCTCCGCGACCCTATCAGGCGCGAGGTCCGCAAAGATCGGTAGCATATCAAGCCCCCTGTTGCGTGTCGGGTTATGGTCAAGGTAGGTCTCCATCACCGCGCTGACAGGGGCATCGGGGCGCAGCGCGATAAGGTCGCGCACGAACTCGGTCGGGTATGGGTCGGTGAAGGGCAGAAGGCGGCGCGACTCGTCGATCGGATTGGCGCTGCGCATCCAGTCCTCGATCAGGGCATAGGCCAAGAGGGGCCTGACGATATCGGCATCGCGGTACGACGCGATCTGCACATTCAAATGCACACCAAAGCCAAAGACGATGCCCGCGCCACTGCCCAGCGCCCCTGCCTTGCGCAAACTGTCTCGCAACCCGTCCAGTTTTTGCAAACCGTCCCGATCCAGCGGCTCGGAGACAATCTCGACCGGCACCACCTCGCGCCCCAGATCAAGCGCCAGATCGCGCAGTTTGCTTTGGGCGGCACTCCGCAGGAAGGTATCAAGGTAAACCTCGATCTTGCCAATGCGGCTGTTCTTGACGCACCATATATGGCTATCGACCTGCTCGACCTCTCCGCCCAACCCCTTGGCGCAGATCTGCGCCACCGCCGCCTCCTCCAAGCCACCAAGTTCGATCTCGACCCCGGTTTTCCGGGGCTGGCCCTTGGCGTCGTTCGGTTGCGGCAAAGGGGAGAATTCGCGCATCACAAAGCACTTTCGACAAAGGGATTCGCCCTTAGTCTAACGCGCGGCGCGCCCGTGACCAGCCAGAGTTCAGGGCCTAGCCAATCCCGGCCTCGGCCTCGATCTCGCGGCGGCTTTTCTTTGCCCGCTCACTGGCCGATTTCAACTGCCCGCAGGCGGCCATGATATCCTCACCGCGCGGGGTGCGGATGGGGCTGGCATATCCGGCCTTGTAAACGATATCGGCAAAGGCTTCGATCCGGTCCCAATCGCTGCGCTCATGCGGCGCGCCGGGCCATTCGTTGAAGGGGATCAGGTTGATCTTGGCCGGAATGCCCTTGATCAGTTGCACCAGACGGCGGGCATCCTCATCGCTGTCGTTCACGTCCTTCAGCATCACATATTCAAAGGTGATCCGCTCGGAATTGCTGACCTTGGGATATTCCCGCAGGGCATCCAGAAGCGTTTCGATATTCCACTTCTTGTTGATCGGCACCAGCTTGTCGCGCACCTCGTCGGTGGTGGCGTGGAAACTCACCGCCAGCATACAGCCGATCTCCTCGGCGGTCTTGGCAATCTCCGGCACCACACCACTGGTCGAAAGCGTGATCCGCCGACGGCTCAGGGAAATCCCCTCGCCATCCATGGCGATCTTCATCGCATCGCGCACATTCTCGAAGTTATAAAGCGGCTCGCCCATGCCCATCAGAACGATGTTCGACAAAAGCCGCGGGCCATTGTCGCCCGTGCCTTGCCCCGGCTCGGGCCATTCATCCAGATCGTCACGCGCCATCATCACTTGGCCAATGATCTCACCGGCGGTCAGGTTCCGCACCAGTTTCTGTGTGCCGGTATGGCAAAACGAACAGGTCAGGGTGCAGCCCACTTGGCTTGAAATACACAGCGTCCCACGATCGGATTCGGGGATATAGACCACCTCGACCTCGTGGCCCCCGGCGATCCGGGCAAGGTACTTGCGGGTGCCATCGGCACTGACTTGGCGGCTGACCATCTCGGGGATTTCGATCACGAAACTCTCGGCCAGTTCGGCGCGATAGGCCTTGGAAAGGTTCGTCATCTCGGCGAAATCGCGCACGCCCCACTGGTACACCCACTGCCAGATCTGGTTGACCCGCATCTTGGCCTGTTTTTCCGGGGTGCCATTGGCGATCAATACCTCGCGCAGCTTGTCCCGCGTCAGACCGACGATATTCATCGGCCCCTCGGGCAGCTTGCGGGGTATGGTCATCACGTCTTGGGTGATCGGGGCGGTGGTCTCGGTCATGGGTTCGCGCTCATATAAGGTGAGATGCCGCCAATATAGGATTTCACGGCAGATTCCAAAACATTCCCGCCGCCTGCGGCGCACCGATGCGATACCGACAAATACCGACGTTATACCAACGCCGGTTTTTGGCCCATCTCGGCCACCGGCTTGTGGCACGGGCAGGTGGTCAGATGGTCATTCACCATGCCCGCCGCCTGCATGAAGGCATAGGTGATCGTCGGCCCGCAGAACTTGAAC
>DATFKJ010000012.1:0-7497 GCA_035268705.1 Roseovarius sp.
AGCCCACAGGGCCGTATCGCCATCCTGCATGCCGTCGCCCATATCGAGTTGAACGCCGTCGACCTGCATTGGGACATCATCGCGCGCTTCACCGACACCCCGATGCCGATGGGCTTTTACGACGACTGGGTGAAATCGGCAGACGAGGAATCGAAGCACTTCAACCTTGTCTCGGACAGCCTTGAGGCACATGACAGCCACTACGGCGCCCTGCCCGCCCACGCCGGCATGTGGCGCGCGGCCGAGGACACGGCCCAAGATTTCATGGGCCGCCTCGCCGTGGTCCCCATGGTGCTTGAGGCCCGCGGGCTGGATGTGACCCCCGGCATGATCGAGATTTTTGAGAAGGCTGGTGACGCCCAAACCGTCGAGGCCCTCAAGGTCATCTATGCCGAGGAAGTCGGCCACGTCGCCTATGGCTCAAAATGGTTTCACTTTCTTTGCGGTCGTCACGAAAAAGATCCCAAACAGGTCTTTCACCAACTCGTGAAACGCTACTTTCACGGGCCTCTCAAGCCACCATTCAACGAGGAAAAACGCGCCGAGGCCGGCCTGCCGCCCGATTTCTATTGGCCTCTGGCCACGTAAATCTTGTCAAAATGCCGCAGGCGGCCCCTGCAAAAGCATAGGTCAAGCCTTTGTAGGTCGGCGATTTTTTGCCGTTCACGCCACATCTTGCCGAAATTGGCGAATCACTGGCCCAAAAAACTTGCTCAAAGGTTAAGCACTGGCTAAGCACTTGGGCCAAGGCGCGGTCACTTAATATGACCACTTGAAAAACAAAAATGCGCCGGCCGTTGGGAAAAGGGACAAAAGGGACGGGATTTTTCGTGCGCACACGACTCGCTATCAAATTTCATGCGCTGCTAGAGCGCTATTTCCCCGAGCGCCGGGTTTTCCTGCGCTCCGATACAGACACACGCTTCATTCGGCTTCGCCCCGGGTCGCAGCTGCTGGCCTTCGCCGGGGCCTCCGCGATCGTCGCCTGGGCGATCATCGCCACCGCGATCCTAGTGATGGATTCGATCGGCGCCGGAAACTTCCGCGAACAGGCCAAACGCGATCAACGCACCTACGAGATGCGCCTCAATGCCCTGTCCTCCGAACGCGACAAGCGCGCCGAAGAGGCCGTCGCGGCCCAAGAGCGTTTCAATTCGGCGCTCAAGCAGATCTCGGTCATGCAATCCGAACTTCTGGCCTCCGAAACCCGCCGCCGCGAGTTGGAAACCGGGATCGAGGTCATTCAATCCACGCTGCGGACCGCGATGACCGAACGCGATACCGCCCGCGACGAGGCCGAACACCTCACCGTCGCGCTACAAGACAACAACGGCGCCGCGCAACCCGGTAGCGGCAACAGCGCCGCGGACGGAACGCTCAATGTTCTGGCCGCCGCCCTGCAGGACACCGCCCGCGAACGCGACCAAATCCGTGAAGATGCACAGACCGCCCTGCTGGAAGCCGATGAAATGGCCTCGCGCCTGAAGTTGATCCAGGATCAGAACGATCAAATCTTCAGCCAGCTGGAAGAGGCGATGACAATATCGGTCGAACCGCTGGACAAGATGTTCCGCGCCGCTGGCATGAATACAGACGATCTTCTGAAAACCGTGCGCCGGGGCTATTCCGGCCAAGGCGGCCCGCTGATGCCGCTCAGCTTCTCCACCCGTGGCGAAGACCCCTCGCCCGATGCTGAACGCGCCAATCGCATCCTCAACGGGCTTGATGAGCTAAACCTCTACCGGATCGCGGCCCAAAAGGCCCCCTTCGCCCTGCCCCTCAGGGGCAACTTCCGCTATACCTCTGGCTTCGGCATGCGCTGGGGCCGGATGCACAAGGGCACCGACTTCGCCGCGCCGCACGGAACACCCATCTATGCCACCGCCGATGGCGTCGTGACGCACGCTGGCTGGCTCTCGGGCTATGGCCGTCTGGTCAAGATCCAGCACGAGTTCGGCATTGAAACCCGCTACGCCCACAACTCGAAACTCTTCGTGAAGAAGGGACAAAGGGTCTCGCGCGGACAGAAGATTTCCGCTATGGGCAACACTGGACGATCCACCGGGACCCATCTACACTACGAGGTTCGCGTGGGCGGCAAAGCCGTCAACCCCATGATCTATATCAAGGCTGCTAACGATGTTTTCTAAAAGCAAAATCAACGACCCCGCGCCCAAGGCAGGTGACGCACCCAAACCCGCAGCGCCCGAATCCAAGGCAGATGCGCCGCAAAGCTCATCGGCCAGCACTGAATTCAAGGCCTCCGCACCCAAGGCGAAACCGCCCGCGTCTGTTCTGTCCTCCGATCTGCACGTAACCGGCAACCTCAAGACAACCGGCGACATTCAGGTTGAAGGCACCATCGAAGGCGATATTCGCGCCCACTTGCTGACCGTTGGCGAAGGCGCCACCATCAAGGGCGAGGTGATCGCCGACGATGTCGTGGTCAATGGCCGTATCGTGGGCCGGGTGCGCGGCCTCAAGGTCCGCCTCACCTCCACCGCCCGCGTCGAAGGCGACATCATCCACAAGACCATCGCCATCGAATCCGGGGCCCACTTCGAGGGCTCCGTGCAACGGCAGGATGACCCGCTCAATGCCAAGGGTGGCCAGAAATCGGGCGGCGGCGCACCCGCTCAGGACAAAGCACCGCAAGCCCCGGCCAAACCCGCCGAAGCCAAGTCGTAAGACACCACGCACAGCAAGAAAACCAAAGGCGCCCTGCCCCGGCAGCGGCGCCTTTTTTGCCTAGGCGCAACACCCTTGGTCCACGGAGTTTCGTACAAACCCCGCGTACAAAACGTACAACTTGTACAGAATTCGCCTCAGGCCTCCAGTTCGGCGTCCCAATACAGGAAATCAAGCCAACTTTCGTGCAGGTGGTTGGGCGGGAACTTGCGGCCCATGTTGCGCAATTGCTCGGCCCCCGGGGCGCGTGGCGGCTTTTGCAGGGCCATGTTCGCCTGCCGTAAGCTCTTGGAACCTTTGCGCAAATTGCATGGGGAGCAGGCCGCGACCACATTTTCCCAACTGGTGATTCCACCACTGGCACGCGGCACCACGTGGTCAAAGGTCAAATCCCCCTTCGCCCCGCAGTACTGACAGCGGAACTCATCCCTTAAGAAAAGATTAAAGCGCGTGAAGGCCACGCGCTTTTGGGGTTTGACGTAATCGCGCAGGACAACCACGCTCGGGATGCGTATCACCATGCTCGGGCTTCGGACGATATCGTCATATTCTGCAACGATATCAACACGATCGAGGTAGGCCGCCTTGACCGCGTCCTGCCAAGGCCACAGCGATAAAGGGTAATAGGACAAGGGCCTGTAATCGGCATTCAGCACCAGTGCCGGATGCTGTTTGAGCGCCGCTGGCTCCCTGACAAACTCTGTTCTGAAATCCCCATCCATAGTCAAACTGTCTCCCGCCCGGCTCAGCCTTGAGTAAAGCTCCGGGGCGGGACACGCCGCCCCTTTCTTAAGGCTACTATATATCGCGTATTCAGGCTGGCAAGCCTCTCGATAAGCAGCACATCTAGAGATTTGCTATCGCAGGTCTGTTACCGCTTTATGACAGATATCCACAGGTTGCGAAATGGTGTGTCCAAGGTTTACCCTTCCGCCATGAGCCTGCCAGACGCCCCACCCCTTTCCGCGCTTCTCGAAGCCGCGCTTTATGCGGAAGACCTTGATTTGGCCGAAGAATTCTACGGTGCCACTCTCGGCTTGCCCATGGTCACCCGGGTCAATGGGCGGCATATCTTCTACCGGGTGGGGAACATGATCTTGCTGATTTTCAATCCCGAAGCCACGCAAGAGGGGTCTCAAAACCCCCGCCTGCCCGTGCCTCCGCACGGGGCCAGAGGGCCGGGACATCTTTGTTTTGCCGCCTCACGAGATGAAATCACCCAATGGAAACAGAGGCTTGAAGCGGCTGGCCATCCGACCGAGGTCGAATTCGATTGGCCCAATGGCGCGCATTCCCTGTATTTCCGTGACCCGGCGGGTAACTCCCTCGAAATCGCTGAACCCCGCCTGTGGTTCTGAGGCCCTATCGCGGCGGGATCGAATAGGTCAGGCTGGCCCGCGCCACCGGGGCCTCGCCCCCGTCCGAGACCATCAACACCTCACCTACCGCCAAGACCCGGCCAAGTTTCAGCAACCGGCACTCGGCGATCAAATCCTTGCCCGACTCTGGCTTGCGCATGAAATCAATGCTGCAATTGGTGGTCACCGCCAAGGCCTGCGGCCCGATCATCGCCAACACGGCCATGTATACCGCCACATCCGCCAAGGCGAACATTGACGGCCCCGACACCGTCCCACCGGGGCGCAGATGCTTTTCGGAGGTTACCAAACGGACCCGGATGCGCATCTCCTCCAGATCCTCGACCACGAAATCGCCCTCCACCTGCGGAAAAACCTTCGCGATGAACGCCTCCAACTCCTCAATGGTCATCTGCAAGCCCATGCTTTCCTCCTTGCCTGTTCAGCGTTAAGAATGGCCACAAGCCAGAAGGAGTTACAAGATGCCGATCCTTGAGCGGAATGACACAGGCGCCATTGCCCGCCTGACCCTGAATCACCCCGAGAAGCTCAACGCGCTCTCCGATGCCATGCTGGCCGCGCTGGCCGATGAGTTCGAGGCGCTGGCCGCGGATGAGAAAATCCGCGTCGTCATCATCGCAGGGGCGGGCAAAGCCTTCTGCGCCGGCCATGATCTCAAGGAAATGACCCAAGGCCGTCAGGCCGAAGACGGCGGCAAGGCCTATTTCGCCGATCTTTTCGCGCGCTGCACCAAGGTGATGACCGCCATTCGCAACCTGCCCCAGCCGGTGATCGCCCAACCCCACGGCATCGCCACCGCCGCTGGCTGCCAATTGGTGGCTTCATGTGACATGGCCGTGGCCGCCGAGGGCACGCGCTTTGGCGTCAACGGTGTGAACATCGGCCTGTTTTGTTCCACGCCCATGGTGGCCCTGTCGCGCAACATCCCGCGCAAGCAGGCCTTTGAAATGCTGACCACGGGTGAGTTCATCGACACCGACCGCGCGCTGGATCTTGGCCTGATCAACCGCGCCGTGCCACAGGACGAACTTGACGAGGCCACCAACCAATTGGCCGAAACCGTCGCCTCCAAACTGGGCGCGGCCGTGCGCATCGGCAAACGCGCCTTCTATGACCAACTGGAAATGGGACTGGATCAAGCCTATGCGCACACCGGGCAAGTCATGGTGGAAAACATGCTCTACCGTGACACCGAGGAAGGCATCGCCGCCTTCCTTGAAAAACGCCCGCCACAATGGGATCAATAATGCCAGTCACCCCCTGAAATACCGCCCCGCGCATGGAATTGGGGCAGTGTTTCCATTTCCGCGCCTCATTTTTTCCACATTTGACGTTTTCCGCCCGTCATTCGCACGGTAAACGGGTACTTAGGGGGCGTGATGGGAAAGATTTTCGTCATCATGCGTACATGGGTCGCCATCGGGATACTGTCCCTCCAGGCCAGCCTCTCTCTGGCCGCTGATCTTCCCGAACCGGCGACCCGTGCGGACTTTCCAACGCCCGGGGCTACCTCTGTCCTGCTTGGTCGGGATCTGTTCTTTGACCCCATTCTCTCGGGCAATCGCAACATCTCTTGTGCGTCTTGCCATCACCCCGATCACGCCAGTGCCGATGGCCTCTCGCTCAATATCGGCGAAGGTGGAATTGGCCTTGGGAAAACCCGTAGGACCAATCCCGAGAACCCGCCGCAGGCGCTGGTCCCACGCAACGCACCTGCACTCTTCAACCTTGGCGCACAGGAGTTCACGAAGCTCTTTCACGATGGCCGGGTCGAAGTCGATCAAAGCCAGCGCTTCGGCATCCGCCTGCCCGAGGGCCAACACCTCGAACGGCCCCTGCCCCTTCTCGCGGCGCAGGCCCTCATGCCCATGGTCGCACCCGAGGAAATGGCCGGGCAACCCGGCGAGAATACGGTGGCCAATCTGGTGGCGAAAGGCCAGATCACCGGCCAATCCGGCGCGTGGCAGGCCATCTCCGTCCGCGTCGCGCGAATCCCCGATTACCGCCGCCGGTTTGAATGGCTCAACGGCACCGAGGAGCCGATCCATATTACCGATATCACCCGCGCAATTGCTGCCTTCATCGCCTATGAATTCCGCGCTACCGACAGCCCCTTCGACGCTTTCCTGATGGGCGACAACACCGCCCTTGATAACGACCAGTTGCGCGGCATGTCGCTGTTTTACGGCAAGGCGGGCTGCGCCAATTGCCATTCCGGCCCCTTCCAGACCGATCATCAGTTTCACGCGCTTGGCGTGCCGCAAATCGGACCCGGCAAGGGCCATGGCCCCACGGGACACGCCGACCACGGTCGCGGCTATATCACCGGCGATGACTTCGACCGCTACCGTTTCCGCACGCCGTCTCTGCGTAACGTGGCCCTCACCGCGCCCTACGGCCATACCGGGGCCTATTCCGATCTGGGCGACATGATCCGCCACCACCTCGACCCGGCAACTGCACTCGCCGAATATGTTGGTCTGGACAAAGCCACCCTGCCCGATCACGGGCTGACCGATCCACTTGACCCCGCAATGCAGGATTTTGACGAGGTTCTGGCCATCTCACAGGCCATTTCAATCAATCTTGACCCCCTCAGCGCCTCTGAGATCGACGCCCTCATCGCCTTCCTGCACGCCCTGACCGATCCGATTTCAACCAAGGGCCGCCTTGGCACACCTCAAACCGTCCCCTCGGGCCTGCCGGTCGAGAATGGCTCGCCTGCCCCCTCCTGACCCTTTCCAAACGCCCGCCAATCGCCTACATCGCGCGGTATGGAAAAAACACTTCACATCATCGGCGGCGGCATGGCCGGGTCCGAGGCCGCATGGCAAGCCGCGAACATGGGTGTCCCCGTGGTCATCCACGAAATGCGCCCCAAGGTCGAAACCTTCGCACATCGCACAGGCGATCTGGCCGAGATGGTTTGCTCCAACTCTTTCCGTTCGGATGACGATGAGCAAAACGCCGTGGGCCTGCTGCATTGGGAAATGCGCGCCGCGAACGGCCTGATCATGAACACCGCTGATAAGCACCGCCTGCCCGCAGGCGGCGCGCTCGCCGTTGATCGTGATCCCTTCGCGCAAGAGGTCACCGCAACCCTGCGCAACCACCCGCTTATCACGATTGAATACGGCGAGATTTCCGACCTGCCCAGCGACGGCCATTGGATCATCGCCACTGGCCCCTTGACCAGCGAAGGCTTGGGGCAAGCGATTGCCAAGGAAACCGGAAAAGACGCACTGGCCTTCTTCGACGCCATTGCCCCCATCGTCTACTACGACAGCATCGACATGTCCAAAGCCTGGATGCAATCGCGCTACGACAAGGGCGAAACCGAGGAAGAACGCGCCGCCTACCTCAACTGCCCGATGGACCGCGACCAATACGAGGCTTTCATTGACGCGCTGCTCGCCGCCGACAAGACCGA
>DATFKJ010000013.1:0-5667 GCA_035268705.1 Roseovarius sp.
GTCGAGCAGCTTCAGGTCTGGGGGGATCGCGCCGGGGTGCCGGTTTTGACCGCGCCCGAAGGGTCGGACCCTGCCAGCCTTGCCTTTGACGCCATGACGAAGGCGCAGGCCGACGGTGCGGATCTTTTGATGATCGACACCGCAGGCCGCCTTCAGAACCGTCAGGACCTGATGGAGGAACTGGCCAAGATCGTGCGCGTTATCCGCAAGAAGGACGAAAGCGCGCCACACAACACCCTTCTGGTTCTGGATGCGACCACCGGACAGAACGCATTGTCACAGGTCGAGACCTTCCAGAAGCTATCGGATGTCTCGGGACTGGTGATGACCAAGCTGGACGGCACCGCGCGCGGCGGCGTTCTGGTAGCCTTGGCCGACAAGTTCGGCTTGCCTATTCACGCGATTGGCGTGGGCGAGCAGATCGACGATCTGGCGCCCTTCGACCCCGAGGAATTCGCCGCTGCGTTGACCGGGTTGGAGGCCGAGTGACTTTTCTGACGCCTTCTTCTTTTCAAAAATATCCCAAGGGGTGCGGGGGGCTGGCCCCCCGTTTGGCCCGTTGGGCTTAAGCGATTGGCTGATCTCACTCGAAGGCACTGAGGCGGGGCACAGACTGGCCTTGACCTTGGCGCTTATGGCGGCGCTCTTGCACGCGGTTTTCGGTGCGATGCAAAAGGGGCGCTATGACCCGTGGTTGATGCGTGGGGCCATCGACGGGGCCTACGGGCTGATGGCCGCGCCCTTGGCATTGTTCGTGGTGCCCTGGCCCGAGGCGCATATGTGGCCGATCTTCGCGGGGGTGTTCGTGATCCATCTGGCCTACAAGGTCTTGCAGGCCATGGCCTATACGCGCGGGGCCTATACGGTGGTCTACCCGGTGGTACGCGGCACAGGGCCGCTTTTTACGGTGATCGGGGCGTACCTGTTGTTCAACGAGACATTCACACCGGTGCAATGGTTGGGCGTAGGTGTGCTCTTGGCCGGGATCTACGGGCTGGCGGTCTATAACCTGCGGTTCTATCCGATAGATCGCGAGACCCTGCCCGCCGCGCTTGGGCTTGCGGTGCTGACCGGGCTGTTCGTGGCGCTTTACACCACCTATGACGCCTATGGTATTCGTGCCGCGGCGGACCCATTTACTTTTCTGGCGTGGTTTTTCTTTGTCGATGGCTTGGTGATGCCAGTGGTCGCCACGATCCGCTGGCGCAACATGCCCAACCCGCCGCCGCCCGTGCCGTTGATGATGCGCGGCGTGATTGGCGGGCTGGTGGCTTTTGGGTCGTTCGGGGCGGTGATGCTGGCCACAAGGCTGGACAAGGTGGGCGAGGCTGCCGTGCTGCGCGAAACCTCGACGGTATTCGCGGCGCTCATTGGCTGGCTGGTGCTGAAGGAAACGGTGGGGCCACGCCGGATTGCATTGATGGCATTGATCGCGGCGGGCGCTGTGATAGTGGAGATGGGCGGATGACAGGCGAGGACCAGATGAGCGAGCAAAAGACAAACCCAATGATCAAGACAGTGCTGGAATTTGGCCCGATCCTGGCCTTTTTCGTGGCCTACCTTTGGCTCAAGGACGATATCTTTACCATCGGCGGGCGAGAGTATGACGGGTTTATCGTGGTCACCGCCGGGTTCATCCCGGTGTTCCTTCTGGCCATGGGGGCGCTGTGGTGGCTCACGGGGCATCTGTCGAAGATGCAGGTGGTCACCGCCGTGCTGATCGTGGTGTTCGGCGGCATGAGCGTGTGGTTCAATGATCCACGCTTTTTCAAGATGAAGCCGACGATCATCTACCTGCTGTTCGGCGGGGTTTTGGCATTTGGCGTGATGCGGGGCCAGTCCTATATGCAATCGCTCATGGATGGGGTCATGCCGCTGAACGATGAAGGTTGGATGATCCTGACCAAGCGGATTTGTTATTTTTTCCTCGGACTTGCACTGCTGAACGAGCTTGTCTGGCGCACCATGAGCGAGGAGATTTGGGTTTACTTCAAGACATTCGGCCTGACGGCGGCGATCTTTCTGTTCTTCATGACGCAGGGCGCGTTGTTCCGTGATTACGGTACGGATCAGGGCGAGAGCGAAGAATGATCGCCAACCTGATGATGTACGCCCGGCCCGAGACCGAGGCGGCGACCATCCGGTTTTGGGCGTTGATCCGTGAAGGGCTGACCGAACGCGGGATCGAGGCGCCCGAGGACTTGGCGCAGGACGCGGGGGAGTTCGGGGTCTGGACCGACCCCAATCTGGTGCTGAGCCAGACTTGCGGTATGCCCTACCGTCTGTGGCTGCACGACCGGGTGGGGCTTGTCGGTACGCCGGATTACGGCTTGGAGGGCTGCGCGCCGGGGCATTACCGCAGTGCCGTGGTGGTGCGGGCGGATGATCCGCGCGAGACGTTGAGCGATTTTCGCGAGGCGGTGTTTGCCTATAATCAGACATTTTCGCAGTCCGGTTATGCCGCGCCCTATGCGCTTTGCACCGGGCATGGGTTCTGGTTCGAAAACCGGGTGCAGACCCATGGCCACCGTTTGTCGGCGCGGGCCGTGGCCGAAGGGCAGGCCGACATCGCCGCTTTGGACGGAGTCACATGGCGTTTGATGCAGGTATATGGCGAGTTGTCCGACCGCCTGCGCGTGCTCTGCTGGACTGGGGAAAGCCCGGGCTTGCCGTTGATCACGGCCAAGCAACAGGAGGTCGGGGCCATTCGGGCGGCTGTGGTGCAGGCGATAGATGCATTGGACGAAACCGACCGCATGGCTTTGGGCCTGCGCGGGGTGGTGGGTATTCCCAAGGCGGCCTATCTGTCGGTGCCCAATCCGCCGGAAAGCGCGGGCGCGCGGCCAAGGCCGTTTTGAGGAAAGCTGTTTAAATGAGTGGCTTCGCCACGCCGGTTTGAGCGCGCTGATGCGCGCCGATCTGGGGCGCTGCTCCTCCGTTGAAAATCAGGGATTTTCAACGATCCCCCGGAGTATTTGGGGAAAGATGAAGGGGGGGGGCGGAGCGGTCAAGCCCGTTGGCTATATCCGCGACCAGCGTGACCCGCAGGCCTTGGGCAGGGTGGCGCGCAACTGCACCAATGGCAGGTTTTCGCGGCTGGTGACATGGATGATCTCAATGGTGTTTCCGCCGCTAGACGCTGTGGTTTTCTGATAGCCAAGCCCTCCGGCGGGTCCTTGATGGCTTTGGTAAAGCTGCGTGACGGTGTTGACGGGTCACAGCGCAAAGGCTAATGCGAAACCTGTGGCGATTTGTGACCGGATTGCGGGCCACGTTAAACATTCCGCTAAAGAGGCGAAGCATGAGGGAGCCCCTTTCGCTTGGCCGCGATCGGGGTTTTTTTGTGGGCGGGCGAGCCCTGCTGGAGGACGACATGAGCGACAAGTGGAACAAGCGCACCAGCGCGGTGCATGGCGGCACGAAACGCAGCCAATGGGGCGAGGTGAGCGAGGCGATCTTTCTCACCCAAGGGTTTGTCTATGACAGCGCGGAGGCGGCGGCGGCGCGGTTCGAGGCCGCGGGCCCGGATGAGTATATCTATGCCCGCTACGGCAACCCGACGGTGGCCATGTTCGAAGAGCGCATTGCGGGGCTGGAAGGGGCCGAGGATGCCTTTGCCACGGCCTCGGGGATGGCGGCGGTGTCGGGGGCTTTGACCTCGATGCTGAAGGCGGGTGACCACGTGGTGGCCGCAAGGGCGCTTTTCGGGTCCTGCCTTTACGTGTTGGAAGAGGTGCTAACCCGTTATGGTGTCGAGGTTTCTTTCGTCGATGGCACCGATCTGGAGGAGTGGCGCGCGGCCATTCGTGACGACACGGTTCTGGTGTTTTTCGAGACCATCGCCAACCCCACCTTGGACGTGGTGAACCTGCCCGAGGTGGCCAAGCTGGCCCATGCCAAGGGGGCCAAGGTGGTGGTGGACAATGTCTTTGCCACGCCGGTCTTTTCGCGGGCGATCGAGCAGGGGGCCGATGTGGTCGTTTACTCGGCCACCAAGCATATCGACGGGCAGGGGCGCGCCCTTGGTGGCGTCATTCTTGGGACCAAGGACTATATCCGAAAAACTATTGAGCCTTACATGAAGCATACCGGCGGTTCGATGTCGCCGTTCACCGCTTGGGTGATGCTCAAGGGCTTGGAAACAATGGATCTTCGGGTGCGGGCGCAGGCCGCGACGGCGACCGCGCTGACCGAGGCGTTGCAGGGGCATGAGAAACTGGCGCAGGTGCTCTATCCGGGCCACGAAAGCCATGCGCAGTATGGGCTTGCGCAAGAGATCATGGGCGCGGGCGGGACCGTTGTGGCGCTTGATCTGGCAGGTGGGCAGGAGGCGGCATTCCGGTTCCTAAACGCGCTGAATATCGTGGTGATATCCAACAATCTGGGCGATGCGAAATCCATTGCGACCCACCCGGCAACCACGACTCACCAACGGCTTCCCGACGATCAGAAACAGGCGCTTGGTATTACGCCGGGCCTGATCCGGTTGAGCCTTGGGATCGAGGATACCCGAGATCTGATCGCGGATGTTCTGGCGGCCTTGGACGCGGTTTGAGCCTTTTGGCATCGAATCGGGGCTAAGCCATTGAGTTAACGTCAAAAACACCTGTCTGCATCGCGTCGGTATCAGTGCGGTATCGCGTCGGTATTTTTTACCGACACCCGGCAGGTAAACAGGGCGTACGGTAAGTTTTGTACAAAACCAGCGGGAGTTTTGTACGTGTCGGCGCAATGATGGGCTTCAGTCCCGGCGTGGACTCACAGCCCTTGGCCCTTATCGCCGATAGCCGACCTGCACCGCACGAGTCACGCCCCGGGATTGACTGGTCAATCAATCACTGTCGGCGGTCCACAATGATTTCGTAACATCTTCTTAAAATCCTAGGCGCTTTCTTGCGAAAAAGCGCTTTTGCAAAACCTGCTCTCAACTCTGATGGCGTTCAATGCTGCCAACCTGACGTCATGACGAAATGGAGCACGCATGCCTGTAGCATCGGAATTGCCGATTGATACGAACGCATCGGCAGATGACATGGCAAATGAAATGTTCAGTAGCGGCATCACGATCGTGTCTGCCAGCTACACCGGCAATGCCAATGCCTCCGGTACGTATTCGGATGGCGATGCAGTTGCACCGGGCGTAACGCCGTCTGATACAGGGGTTATTTTATCGACCGGGAACGCCGCGAGTATTACCAACAGTTCAGGCGATGCCAATGTCTCGGCCGGTACGTCGACAAATCATGCATTGGCCGGCGATTCTGATCTTGATACGATTTCGGGACAAACGACCTTCGATGCGTCCCTGTTCGAAGCCATATTCGTTCCTGAAGGCAGCACTTTGACCATGCAGGTGGTGTTTTCGTCCGAGGAGTACCTTGAATACGTGAATTCAGGGTTCAACGATGTTGTGGGAATCTGGGTGAACGGGCAGCCCGCAGAGCTTCAGGTCGGGAGCGGGAACATTTCGACCGACGAAATCAACGACCAGTCGAATGCAAACCTCTATGTCGACAACCCTGCTGTGGCAGAGCAATACAACACGGAGATGGACGGGTTCACGGTCACGCTAACCCTCAAGGCCCCCGTCAACCCCGGGGAAGAGAATACTATCAAGATCGGGATCGCGGACGGCGGAGACGGTGCATATGACAGCAATCTGCTGAT
>DATFKJ010000014.1:0-4696 GCA_035268705.1 Roseovarius sp.
CCGTTCCGGCGGCAGGTCTTGGCCCCTCAGGGCATCAAGCGCGGCGGAAAGCGCGGCGTCGTGATCGGCAAGGTCCAACTCGGTTTTCCCGGTACCGACCTTGAGGAACCCCGGCCCGCCAATACCATCGGCCATACCCGATAGCACTTCGTTCAGGTTGCCGTCGAAAACCGCGAACTTGATGGAGGAGGACCCGGCGTTGAGGACCAGAATAAGATCTGTATCGCCGGGTCCTGCCATTGTTTACACCTGCTGCGGGGTCATGTCCGAGGCGTCGATGCCAGCGACAGCCACGGGGTTTTTCATCGCGTCGCGGCGGAAGGGTTCACCCAGTTCCTGGTTGAGCATCGCCTCGATCAAGGTGGTGGTGCCGTTTTCCATCTGATCCTTGATCGCTTGGTTCAGCGCATCGGTCAGTTCGTCCATGGTGCGGGCGACCACGCCTTTCAGACCACAGGCATTGGCGATCCCGGCATAGCTTACGTCGTCGTCCAGTTCGGTGCCGACGAAGTTGTCGTCGAACCAGAGGGTCGAGTTGCGCTTTTCCGCGCCCCATTGGTAGTTGCGGAAGACGATCTGCGTGACCGGGGGCCATTCGCTACGGCCGATGGCCGTCAATTCATTGACCGCGATGCCGAAGGCACCGTCACCGGCAAAGCCCACAACCGGCACATCGGGTTGGCCGATCTTGGCACCGACGATGGCGGGCAGGCCATAGCCACACGGCCCGAAAAGGCCCGGCGCAAGGTACTTGCGGCCCTCTTCGAAGGCCGGATAGGCATTGCCGATGGCGCAGTTGTTGCCAATGTCCGAGCTGATGATCGCCTCGCGCGGGAGGGCGCTTTGAATGGCGCGCCATGCCATGCGGGGGCTCATCCAGTCGGGCTTGTCTTTGCGGGCGCGTTCATTCCACGAGGTGCCGGGATCGTCGTCTTCGTGGTCCATCGACGAAAGTTGTTGCGCCCAACGGGATTTGGTTTCGGCGATCTTGGCCTTGCGCGCGTCGCGGCCGTCGTCCCCTGCGGTGTCGGAGAGTTGGGCGAGGATGCCATTGGCCACCTTGGCCGCGTCACCGACGATGCCGACAGAGACCTTCTTGGTCAGGCCGATACGGTCGGGGTTGATGTCGACCTGAATGATCTTGGCGTCAGCGGGCCAGTATTCCATGCCGTACCCCGGCAGGGTCGAAAACGGATTGAGGCGGGTGCCGAGGCAGAGCACAACATCGGCCTGCTTGATCAGTTCCATCCCGGCCTTGGAGCCGTTGTAGCCCAGCGGCCCGGCGAAAAGCGGGTGTGACCCGGGGAAGGCATCGTTGTGCTGATAGCCCACGCAAACGGGCGCATCCAGACGTTCGGCCAAGGCTTGGCTGGCCGCGATGCCGCCCTTGGACAGAACCACGCCCGCACCGTTCAGGATCACCGGGTTCTTGGCTTCGGACATCATGCGCGCAGCCTCGGCGACCGAGTTTTCGCCGCCCGAAGAACGCTCAAATTCAAGGGCTTGCGGGATTTCGACGTCGATCACTTGGGTCCAGTAATCCCGCGGCAGATTGATCTGGGCGGGGGCCGAAAGTTGTTTCGCTTTCGAGATCACGCGCGCCAGAACCTCGGCCACGCGCGACGGGTCACGCACCTCTTCCTGATAGGCGACCATGTCTTCGAAAAGTTTCATCTGTTCAACTTCTTGGAAGCCCCCCTGACCGATGGTCTTGTTGGCGGCTTGCGGCGTGACCAGCAGAAGCGGGGTGTGGTTCCAATAGGCGGTTTTGACCGCGGTCACGAAGTTGGTGATGCCGGGGCCGTTCTGGGCGATCATCATCGACATCTTGCCGGTCGCGCGGGTGTAGCCATCGGCCATCATGCCGGCGCTGCCTTCGTGGGCGCAATCCCAGAAGGTGATCCCGGCCTTGGGAAACAGGTCCGAAATCGGCATCATGGCCGATCCGATGATCCCGAAGGCATGTTCGATCCCGTGGCGTTGAAGGGTTTTGACGAAGGCTTCTTCGGTGGTCATTTTCATGTCTGGCACTCCCAAGAGAAAAAAGGCCGGAAGTCCGGCGAGTCGGGCGAAAGGTATGCCGCACCGCATGTGCGCAGTAGGGCCAGATGCTATAGCATGCTATGTCCAGTGTAAATTAATAATGAGACTGCGTGTCTCAATTATGGAGCAAATTGGCGCAACATTTGCGATCCTGAACAGAAACCTGGAAAAACTTTGTTGGATTTTCAGGGTGTTGTGAAATCAGCGCCAGCGGTGGGCTATCGCGTCAATTTCGTCAGTTCCTCAGCCAGAATCGCGATGCCGTCCGGAATGCGTTCAGAGGGAATCGAGGAATAGGCCAGCCGGTAGAAGTTGCGCGGCGCACCGGGGCCGCGAAAGAAAGTGCGCCCGGGTTCTATCAGCACGCTGCGCGTGCGCAGGATGTGGTCCAGCTCCTCGGTATCCACGCCCTCGGGTGCGCGCATCCAGATGGAAGAGCCGCCAAAGACGCCGCGCCCCTCGACGCCAAGGCCGTGATCGGCCAAGGCCTGTTCCATCACGTTGCGGCGGCGGGCAAAGACCTGCCCCATCCGCCGTATCAGGCTGTCGTAATGGCCAAGGTTCAGAAAATAGGCTGCGGTGCGTTGAATATGCCCCGGCGGGTGGCGCAGGACCGAGGCGCGCAAGGCACGGCATTCGCGGATAAACTGTTTTGATCCAACAAGATAGCCAAGGCGCAGACCCGGAAAGATCGACTTTGAAAAGCTGCCGACATAGATCACGCGGCCGTCGCTATCGAGCGATTTGAGAGCCGGTGAGGGGCTGCGCAGGAAAGAAATCTCGAACTCGTAGTCATCCTCGACAATCAGCGCGTCCATCTCACGCGCCTTGTCCAAAAGCGCCTTGCGCCGCTCAAGCGGCATGGTGGCATTGGTGGGCGATTGATGGCTGGGCGTGGTGAAAATCACATCGGCATGATCGGGCAGCGCATCGGGGGGCAGGCCGTCGGTATCCACCTCGACAGGGGAGAGATAGCAGCGCGATTGCGTGAGGATGTCACGCAGGGCGTGGTAGCAGGGTTCTTCGATGGCGGCGGTGCGCCTTTGGGTCAGCAAGACCTGCGCCGTAAGCCAGAGCGCGTTCTGTGCGCCCATGGTGACGAGGATCTCGTCGGGTTGGGCGAGGATGCCGCGCCGGGGCAGGGTGTGGCGCGCGATAAACTCGATCAGTTTGGGGTCGTCCTGATCGAAGTAATCGGTGGTCAGCGCGGAAAAGTCTTTTTGCCCAAGGGCTTGCAGCGCACAGTGCCGCCAGTTGGCATGGTCGAACAGCGTGGGGTCGGTTTGGCCGTAGATGAAAGGATAACGGTAGCTTGACCAATCGAGCGGTTTGGTAGGGGTGCGCCCGCCGGTAAAGCGGCGGCCTAGCGCGCGGGACCAGTCGATGTTGTCGCCGCTGCTGGTGGGGTTGGGCGTGAACTGAGGAGGTTCGGGAGCGTTTTCAGATACATAATAGCCGGACCGATCACGCGACTCGAGGTAATCATTCGCCAAAAGCTCGGTATAGGCCAGTGTCACGGTGATCCGGCTGACGCCGAGGTGTTGGGCCAACTTGCGGGAACTGGGGAGTTTTTCGCCTTTGCGGAAGCGCCCCGACAAAATGCCATGGGCAATCATCTGCTGGATGCGAGCCTGTAGCGTGCCCTCAGCATCGGGGTTGAGAAAGAAGGTTTCGACCGAAATTGCCATGGCGTGACGTTAGATTGGACTTATCGCGCTGGCAATCTGGTATGGTGCGGGGTTCTGCAAAAATATCCCGCGCACAATGCGTTTGCGCCGGATACCATAGGCCTGTTTGGTATGATGGAACAGAATCTGAAAAAGGACCAAGGGAGAGGCAAGCATGATCGCGGTCATTTTCGAAGTGACCCCCGGCAAGGGGCAAAAGGCGGATTACCTGGAGATGGCGGCCAAGATGCGGCCCTTGGCGGAAAGCGTGGAGGGATTCATCAGCGTGGAGCGTTTTCAGAGCCTGACCAACCCTGAAAAGCTGTTGTCGCTGAGTTTCTGGGAGGATGAGGCGGCGGTGGAACGCTGGCGCACCTTGGAGGCGCATCGCGGCGCGCAGAAGGCGGGGCGCGAACGGATGTTCGATGACTATCGGCTGCGGGTGGTGAGCGTCATGCGCGACTATGGCATGCACGAACGGGCCGCGGCCCCGGCGGATAGCAAAGCGGTGCATGGGGTGTGAGGGTGCGCAGTGAATGCGCACCCTACGCGGTGCATTCAGCCAAAGGCGATGGCGGCCCCGGCGAGGGCCGTGGCCCCGCCCATGAGGCGCAAAACAAGGCCCGAGCCTGCTTGTAGCGCGCGGGCGAAGACCAGCGCGATCACAAGACCCATGGCATGCAGGGCGGCGGTGGCCAGTGCAAAGCCCGCGCCGAATGTCAGCGCCTGTGCGCTGCCCAGTTCGCCACCGTGGGCATGGCCATGGAAGAGCGCGAAGCCTGCGACCAGTGCCATGGCCCACGAGGCGGCGGGGCGCAGGGCCATGGCGACGACGAGGCCCAGCACAATGATCGACGCAAGGATTGCCGGTTCGACAAAGGGCAGCGGCAGACCCGCCAGCGCCAGTGCGAAACCTGTCAGCATGGCGATGACGAAAGCGGTCGGCACTTGCCAGAGGGCGCGACCGCCGATCTGTGCGGCCCAGA
>DATFKJ010000015.1:0-6961 GCA_035268705.1 Roseovarius sp.
CAAGTAAAAGCTTTTCTTGCCTGAGGGGCTTACGACAAGATGAAAGCCGGCCACATCGCTATCGTGAAGCTTGTAGCGCTTGGCGCCCGGCTTGGCCCTGTCGACGGTTGTCTTGGTCAGCTTGACGCGGCCAGATACTTCATTGGTCATCGGTTCTGCCTTCCACCTGCCTTCCACATATTCCAGAAAAACAGGGAACTATCGAGAATGTCAGGAAGCAGGGTTAGCCGATAACATATTGAGAAGCAATTATTAAAAGAGTATCGAAGAACCATGGAGAGCACCAAGGAGCAAGATTTGTAATCAGTGGGTCGGGAGTTCGAGTCTCTCTGGGGGCACCAATGATTTCAGGCAGTTATATCCATGGCCGGAGTTGTGCTTATCTCGCGACTTGTGCTGGGCCGCACAGATGGTCTGGCTAGAATCTTTGAAACATTGATCACGGCAAGCCGTCGACATGTCGCCGCAAGAACACTGTAACTCAAGGTTGTTTTGGATCGGCGTCGAAGACGGCGCATTGACGATCGTGGCGTCCACTAATGTGCCCGAGCACAGCGTGACGCCCTGATCTGCGAGACGGCCATTCACCCCGGCAAACAGCTTCTCTGTCAGCGGGTGCTTGTCGAGAAGGTGACGGAAGTTGAGGATGGTCGTCTCGTCCGGGACTCGGTCGTCTCCCGGTTTGATGCCCGCGAACCGGTGCATGGCATCGCTGTCATACAGCATCGCCTCGGCCATGGGATCACTGAGCGCATGCCACTGCTGGAGGAAGGAGATGCGCAGCATCGTCTCCAGCCGCAACGCCGGCCGCCTGTCTTTGGCCCCGCCCTTGGGTGACGCGGTTCGACCAGAGTCAGCATCCGCAGCCGCGGCACCAGCTCATCCAACCCCGCAAGGAACTGATCCTGCCGGGTCGGCTTTTTTCGCCATCGACCGGCGAAGGGCGGAAAAGGCGGGCTGTTTGGGTGTCGGCGGGCATCCTTCAATGTCCCGCCCGCTCTGCCCCAACCCGTTCATCGCGCAGGGTTTTTCGGATTTTTCTTAGTCATGAAGCAGGGCCCTGGAGTAAAGGTTCAGGTTATTCCCCAAGGCTTGGGGGGAGGACTTTCGCAGCTGTTCTTATGTAAGTTCGACCCATAGGCCCGATCATCAGATCAGCTGTGCTTTCGACGCAACTATGACAGCATGGGCCCTGTTGCGTGCGTTGAGCCGCTGGCAGATTGCGCGCATCTTCATCTTCACGGCGACTTCGCTCCGATTGATCTCGAGGGCGATTTCCTTGTTAGTTTTGCCTTCGGCCACGGCCTTGAGTATGAATCGTTCCGTGTCGTTCAACGGCGCATCTGACGTTGCTTTGGCATCTTCACGTCGCGACAGCGACATTGGAACGAAGTCGTTTCCGTCATGTATGAGCTTCAGGGTTGTGGGCAGACTGCGCAGCTGCTGCGTTTTCGAGATGAACCCCTTCGCGCCGAGGTCGATTGCACGCCACACGAAATCTCCGTCGCTGGTGCCTGAAAAAAGAACAACCGCGCCGTTGGGGACCGCATCTATCACCTGTTTGACAGAACGCAGCCCCTGCATCCCGGGCATTGTTATGTCGAGCAGCACAAGAATTTCATCATTTCTGTTTGCACGCAGCGTGATGAGTGTTGTGCCAAGCGTTTCACTGAGACTGACCCGGAACCCCCCGTGCTCGAGAAGCGTGTCGCGCAGGGCTTCGGCGATCATCCGGTGATCGTCCGCGATGACCACATGAATATCATCCGGTGCCTCACCGGTCATCGGGGCGGAATTCTCGTCGGTTCGCGTCATGCTTGTCCTGTATCAATCATGATTTGCCAGGAGGTTCTGGCTCCGGCGTGGGTGCGGGCCACTATGCCAGCCGCAACTTGCAGGCGTAGGGCTTGAGATACTCACAACATGCAATACCACTGACTAGTAAGATTACGTTTGACCAGCGCATGCGGACCATAAGATTCGCGTGGCACCGTTGATAACGGCGCGGCAAGCGGCCGTCATGTCGCGCCCGCCTTGAAGACCCTTTTCCTCAAGACCGAAATACTAAAGTTAACCTCAAGGGTTTTCCTTGTAGGGCGCGTGAAAATGGAAGGTCACCCGCCGGCCTACATGGACGCAGACACCATGCTGATGCCCTTTCGTCCTGTTCTGGCACTGCGGCTCAAGGACTCCGGTCGGTCCAAAGGCCGTGTCGACGGTCAGCGCGGCAGGACCGTCACCGGGGAGACGGGCGGGAGGCAGCCATGTATTGCGTAATCAGATCGACTCGGGTCGCACTTGATCAAATCTGGTATGATGAGATGCGATCATGACCAAACCGGCGGCGCTCTCGGGATGAAACCGGCCATAGGTTGGATCGGATCAAGTCCGCTTCTTCATTGAAGGCTGCACGTTTAGACATCGTCCTGGGCTGGACGACACAGCGCCACGCGGCGTTTGATCGAACCGAACCAACCAGGTCCCCGCATGGCGCTTGTCTCGTGAAAGCCGTCTACCTTGGGTCCGCCGATTTCGATGTGCGGATAGCTATGTAGGCAAAGCCATTTTTCTGCCGTTTTTGCACCAAAAGGATAAGCCCGCTGCTCTGCAAGTAACGTGCGAGCTCCATGACCGACCGTGATGCCCGCCTGTCGCTGTAGCCATAGATATAGGACTCCTGCGCCTTCGCCGTCTGAACAAAGGCCAGCAGTGCTTCTTCATCGGGGCGGGACTTGCGGGCCTTCTGCATCATGCGGTCGTATCTGGGGGGCTCTTAAGCTTGTTCTTCGGCATCGCGATGCGGGGCCCCAGTGCGTGTCGCGAAATGTTTGGTGTCTGAAAGACCGTCAGTCGTTGGTACAAGCATCGATCGTTCACCCGCAGCACGGGCCCGCAAAATGTCCGGCCAGGTCGAACTTGTTGGGGAAAGGCGGCCTGGCCGGACGAGGTACCGATACGAGCCCACGGGTGGAGGAGCATATCCACTGCGGACCGTCGCATCAGCAGGCGCACCGAGCGGCGCCACGTCGTTCTTTTCGTACGATGTTTGGCGGGCCACAAGCTATCCAAAGTTTCATGCCGCGCCTTGGTTTTTGCGCTGAGGGCCGGAACGCTGCGGGAATGGGTCGCGGCTGGCTCGACAGTTAGTGCCGATGCGACCGATCCCTTTTTTTGCCGGGTTTCCCGCGCTGAAGTCCCGGGGTTCTCTTGGCAACGAAAGTTTCGTTCAGCCGATGCGGGAAAGCTGCTAGGAACCGTCAGAACCCTGGTCGCCAATGTCACGGCTCAGGCAGACCGATGATTAAGAGTAACAATTCATGCAGAATCACCTGTCCAAGACTTTGTTTGCCCGCGCTCTGACTATCGTGAGTTCGCTTCTAACGGCGGATCGGGGGCTGGCGGACGATGCGCCGGTCTTGCTGACCATCCATGCAGCAAAGGACACGTCGCCCATCGAGCTGACCGATGCCGACCTCATGGCAATGGACCGGGAGTCCTTCGCGACCTCGACGCTCTGGACAACAGAGAAACACAGCTTTTCCGGGCCTTCTCTGCATCAGGTTCTGGTGCAGGTCGGGGCAGAACCGTCGGTTCCCGTAGAGCTTGTGGCCGCCAATGACTATGCCGTGACCGTCGGACCCGAGATGATCGACAAGGACTTTCCCATCATCGCGAATCGACTGGATGGTGAGCCGTTTTCGATCCGTGAGAAGGGTCCGCTGTGGCTGATGTTTCCCTTCGACCAGGAACCCGGATACAAGACCGAGGTGCATTACAGCCTGTCGGTCTGGCAGTTGACTGATATCAGGTTGGGTTCTTCTGGCGAAGGTTTGGATGCCGGAAACTGATCCCAAGGACCCGGTATCATGGTGATCATGCGGCAGCTTGGTGGTGGCCTCGTACTCATCTTGGCTTTTGCCTTGCTGGTGGCGCTAGGTTGGAAACTGTCCGAAAAGGTGGACCATTTCGCTTTGGCGCGGTCGGACAGCGACGCTTGGAACTTTGCCCAGGTCGAGGTTGCCTACAACCGTTTCCACTTGGCCCTTCAGAACGGACTGATCGAGAGCCAGATCGAAGGGCAGCTTTCCACGTCGTCCCGTGCCGCGATCCTCGAAAGGTTCAACATATTCTACGCGCGTGTGGATACGGTGGCGGAGCGCTATGACATGTTCAAGGCGCGGCCTGATGTCGAGACGACACTAAAGGATCTTCAACAGGTGCGCGACGGCCTGACTGTCCTGGTTGATGACGGTCGCTATGTCACCGAACCACAGCTGATCGAGATGCTTGCGGCCGTCCGCGCCGATCTTCCGTCAGTTCGTGAATTTGCACTGGCCGCGATGTTGGCGGGTATCGAGGATCAGGAAGCCGAGCGGAAAAATGTTCTCGCCTCCCTGACGACGGCTTTCGTCACATTGTCGGTCCTCATCCTTGTGATGCTCATATTGGGTGGTTGGCTGGTCTTTCTCTGGTGGTCCCTGGCCAAAAAGAACGCTTCGGAACGCAACCTGACAAGCTATCTGGCAAGAATGCTGGACGTCTCAAGCGACGGCATCATCGTCGTGAATCGAAACCTCAGGATCGTGAACGTCAATCGCACCGCGGAACGGATTTTCCGGCAGCACCGCGCGGCATTGCTTGGCTCCGACGCCATGGCGGAATTGTCACCTCGTCGCGGGAGAGCAGCCATGACGGCACGCCTGCGCGCCTTGCTTGACCGACCCGATGGGCCAAGCACCGAGATGCGCAGCATTCCTGTGCTGGCGCGCCGTGGCGACGAGACACTTTTTCCCGCAGAACTGAGCGTGGTGCGTGTCCGCGATCAAAAACGCCGGCCCGTGCTTGTCGGTTTTGTGCGCGATCTGTCTGTGGAACGGAAGGCCCGGCGCAGAACCCGACGTGCCCTGGCCCAGGCCCGGCGCGATGCCGCGGCCAAGCAGCGGTTCCTGTCGACCATGAGCCACGAAATGCGCACGCCCTTGCACAGCATCGTCGTGGCCGCGGACATGGCCGAGAAGTCCGGGAAGGCCAGTGGAGGGCAGAGCTACCTGCCCAAGGTTCGGTCCGCGGCGCAGACCGCTCTGCAACAGGTGGAAGACGTGCTCGATGCGGCCCGCGACAGCGAAGACGCGCGCCGCGCGCCGCCCGAGACATTCGACGCCAGGGCGGTGGCGCGCTCCGTCTTTTTGCAGATGCAGCCCCTCGCCGCCGAACGCGGCAACGAGCTGGTCTTTGACTGGTCCGTTCCGGCGCTGCTGGATGGTCAACCGCGGGCCCTGTTCCGCGTCGTACACAACCTGGTCTCGAACGCGGTCAAGGCGACCGAGGACGGAACCGTGACGATCCGTGCATCGGAAAGCCACCTCGCCAGCCAGCCCGCGCTGCTCCTGGAGGTTGCGGATACCGGAACCGGGATCAGCGAAACCGATGCGCAAAACATCTTCACCGATTTCATCTCGGGGTTTCGCAAGAAAGCTCATATGGGCACGGGACTTGGACTTGGGATCGTCCGGAAAGCCGTGCAGAACCTGGGCGGCCGGATCGATCTGCAAAGCGCGCCTGGCAAGGGGTCGACCTTTCGAGTGCTCATCCCCCTTTCGAATAAAGCGACACAGTTTGAAACAGCACCCGCGCCCTTGGCCGAGGATGAGCATGGCGTCGCGCCATCGTCAGAGGGTCGGTCCTGTCGGGGAAGAAATGTCCTGCTGATCGAAGATCATGCGACCAACCGCGAACTGCTCGAAGGCATGCTCGCGACCATGGGCTGCACCGTCACCGCCGCGGATGACGGCCTGAAGGGACTTCGGATCGCCCTGGAGACCTCCTTTGATCTGATCCTGACCGATCTCAACATGCCGGGGCTGACCGGCGAGACCGTGGCAATGTGCCTTCGGCATTCCAGCCGTTCGGGGAACGCCTGCATCATCGCGGCCACTGCCAAGGCGACGATGTCCCAGATGGACCAGGACAGCATTGTCGCCGGAGGCATCGACGCATTCCTGTTCAAGCCATTCGACAGCGCGCGGCTCGAAGCCGTGATCTGCGACGCGTTGGAAGAGCGCGCCCTCGCCAGGGGCGATGACATCCCTGATGAGACAGACGCGACGAGTGACCCCGACATGCTGGCCCGGTCGGCGCAGGATCTGCGCGAGGTGCTGGCCTTGTTGCCCGGTGACGGGGCCCCGACAGCGGCCTCCGACCTCGAAGAACTGGCCCGCATGGCGCATCATGCAGGAGGGGCCCTGCTTTGCATCGGGTATAGGCGGCTTGGCCATGCGTTGCTGGAACTGGAACGCATCTGTGGGTCGCAGGATGCCGAAGACTTGCGCGGCATGGCGATCGTCCTCGACACGGAGATCAAGCAGTTTCTTTCACGCGCAGGCGCCCCCGTCGCGCCGGTTTGACATCTGCGCCGTATCGCCAAGGGCGCGTTGAAAGAACGGCTCTCTCTTTCGAGTCCTGTGGGCAAACTATCGAACACACGCATTTCCGGCCTTTTCATGGCAACATCATGTCAACAGGCAGAAACAAGGACAGTTCATAATGTTCAGCGTATATGACGGCCCCGATGCCCACTGCATCCTTCTGAGCAAACGGCCGACTGCCCTCGTTGGCTTGCGGAACGTGCTTGAGCACAACGCGGCCCAACTCGATCGGGTTTCGGACTACGCCGCGCTTGACAGCGCACTGAGCTATGCGTGAATCTGGGTGACGGGGTTTGAGAAGGCGGCGTATCGTGGCGGGTGTCGAAGCCTGCCAGAACTTCCAAAAGGAACGATACGCCATGACCAACGATACAGACATCATCGCCCTGCGTCAGCCGGGAGCTATGCGCAAAAGTTGGTGACGGCCTTGGTCAGGCGGCAGTTTGAAGTTGCTTGATGCCGTCTTTGAACTCAACCCCTTCGATGACCTCGGGCAGACGGTTTGGCCCGTTGATCTTTCGCCACTTCTTCTTGGC
>DATFKJ010000016.1:0-4729 GCA_035268705.1 Roseovarius sp.
TTAGCAAACTACCACAAATCTCCGATCATCTACCGGGAATCTTCGGCGATGCCTCAGTCACCCTGCCCGGCGGCCACGGGCCAGACCATGAAAGCTGGCCTCAACACTGGCCCGAGTTTGAGCTCAACGGCCAATTCGAAACCGAATGGCGCAAGTGGCAGGCCGACCCCGACAATTACACGCCGCCCGAGCCGCCCAAACCCGACGCCTAACGCCGCCATTCACCAAACCCTAACCCCTCTGCCCTATCGTCGGCCCAGATACCCTACACCTTGCCCAAAATCTGGTGCATAAGGCGGGCGACGACTCAGAGGTTCGAGGACAAGACCCATGCACGATATCCGCGCGATCCGTGAAAACCCCGCCCAGTTTGACGCCGCCATGGCGCGCCGTGGGGTCGAGGGGGCCTCGGCCCCCATTCTTGAGCTGGACGAGGCGCGGCGCGCCAAGATCCTTTCCGCCGAGACCGCGCAGGCCGAGCAAAACAAGGCCTCCAAGGAGGTCGGTGCCGCAAAGGCCAAGGGCGACGAGGCCGAGTTTGAGCGGCTGCGCGCGCTGGTCGGTGAGAAGAAGGCCGAGGTGGCGGCGATGCAGACGCAAGCCAAGGAATTGGACCAGAAGCTGACCGATATGCTGATGCGCCTGCCCAACCTGCCGATGGATGATATCCCCGATGGCGAGGATGAGGACGACAACGTGGAGCTGCACCGCTGGGGCACGCCCAAGGTGTTCGATTTCACCCCGAAGGAGCATTTTGAGCTCAAGGGCGTGGTGCCGGGGATGGACTTTGAACTGGCCGCGAAGCTGTCGGGCTCGCGCTTTGTGGTGCTCAAGGGGGCGGTGGCGCGTGTGCATCGGGCCTTGGCGCAGTTCATGATTGATACGCATGTTGAGGAAAACGGGCTGGCCGAGACTTGGACGCCGGTTCTGGTGCGTGACGACATGATGTATGGCACCGGGCAGTTGCCGAAGTTCGGCGAGGACAGCTATCAGACGACCAATGGTTGGTGGCTGGTGCCGACCGCCGAGGTGCCGCTGACCAATATCGTGAATGGCGAAACCGTCGAGGAAGCCAGCCTGCCCAAGCGGTTCGTGGCGCATACCCAATGCTTCCGCTCGGAAGCGGGGAGTGCAGGGAAGGACACCGCAGGCATGCTGCGCCAGCACCAGTTCGAAAAGGTCGAGATGGTGTCGATCACTCACCCCGATCACAGCCGCGCGGAACTGGACCGGATGACCGACTGCGCGCAGGGTATTCTTGAGCGGTTGGGCCTGCCTTATCGGACGATCGTGCTTTGCACCGGCGACATGGGGTTCGGCGCGCGGCGCACCCATGATATCGAGGTCTGGCTGCCCGGGCAGGACACCTACCGCGAGATTTCCTCGGTCTCGGTCTGTGGGGATTTTCAGGCGCGGCGGATGAACGCCCGGTTCAAGCCCGAAGGCGGCGGCAAGCCGCAATTCCTGCATACGCTCAACGGGTCTGGCCTTGCGGTGGGGCGTTGCCTCATTGCGGTTCTGGAGAACGGCCAGCAGGCCGATGGCACGGTTACCCTGCCGGAGGTTCTTCACCCCTACCTGCGCGGCAAGACCAAACTGACCGCCGAGGGGGATCTGGCGTAACGCCCCCCTTTCTTCTGGCCAAAAATATCCTGGGGGTGAGGCCAAAGGCCGAGGGGGCAAAGCCCCCTGCCCTGGCTCATTCAGCTGGTAGCGCCCGCTGGTCCTCCCGAGCGCAGGGAAATGGGACCAAACGCCCCGCGCCTTCATCCCAGAGCTTCAAACGAAACGATCGCAGCGCCTCGGGCCATCGGATCGGTTCATGCGGGCGCAGGTGCGTGGGCCGCGCCCTTTGACAAGCGCGCAGCCGGTAGGATGGCACGCCGGGGTTGAAATGGTGCAGGTCGTGATAGGCAATATTGCCGGTACCAAGGTCCCAAAGCCAACCCAGATCAAGCGAGCTTGATCCTTCCAGCGTGGCCTTTTGGAAATCCAGATCGGGTTTGCGATCCCAGTAGGTATCCTCGAAATTATGTTGCAGGTAGACGAGGAAGACCCCGATGGCCCCGGCCAGAACCGCGCTTGCGGCCCAGATGGCCAGACCGGCCCCGCCAAGCGCCCACCAGATCGCCGCGACATAGCCCAGAATGGCGATGTTATGCCCCACCACGCCCATAGCCCCGACCTTGCGGGTATTCACCGGCCAGCGGTAGGCGATGAAATAAGCGTAAATCCCGCCAAGCCCCAGCATCAGCACCGGGTTTCGATAGAGCCTGTACCACAGCCGCCGCCCGAACGGGGCTTCCTGCCATTCGGCAAGGGTCATGGTATGGACCTCGGTGGTCTCGCGATGGTCGAGATTTCCCAGATAGGCATGGTGCAGGTTGTGATTGTACTGCATCACCCGGTAGGGCGTGAGCGAAGGCAGCGACAGCAGATACCCGGCCAGATCATTCAAGCGGCGCGTGGCAAACAGGGAATAATGCCCGCAGTCATGTTGCAAAACATATAGACGCACCGACGCGAAGGCGAGCACCACGACCATTGGAACAGCGATCAAAGGATTGGCCGCATGCGCCCCCCCGATCCATAACGCCGCGATATAGACCGCGAAAGTCGTCAGCAGCGACAACGCACCCAAGGCGTCACTTTTGCGGGCGTAGCGGCGGGTATGACTTTTGATCTCATCGGCGGTCATGGCGTGCCTCGTACAATTGGGAACCATGGGACAGGCCCTTCAATACCTCGCCCTAACATGACAGATGTATCGCTTTGACGACGGGGCAAGTTCGGCATACCGGGAATTTGCCCGCCTTGGCATTGACCATTGGCAAGGCATGCCCCAAATCATACCCATGGAACGGATGAAAGCCATCTTCGTCGTGACAGCCGCCATGGCCTTCACCCTGTCGCCTTTGATGACGGATGGCTTCGCAGGCTTTCGCCCCGATCAATTCCCTATCCCGCAGGTAGATCCGCCGGTGCAACCGGCGGGCTATGCCTTCGCGATTTGGGGGGTGATCTACCTCTGGCTTCTGGCGGGCGCCGTGTTTGGCTTGGTCAAGCGGGCCGAGACGCCGGGCTGGGACGCGATGCGCTGGCCGCTGATCGTCAGTCTTGTGGTGGGGGCGGCATGGATTCCGGTGGCGCAGATGTCACCGCTTTGGGCAACGGTATTGATCTGGGTGATGCTGGTTACCGCGCTTTGGGCGCTTCTGAGCGCGGGAGAGGCCGACAGAATATGGCTACGAACCCCGATTGCGCTTTATGCCGGGTGGCTGACGGCGGCCTCTTGCGTGGCCTTGGGCTTGATGCTGGCCGGGCATGGCGTCGTGAGTGAGAGATTGGCCGCGCTTGCGATGATCGTGCTGGCGCTTGTGATTGCCTTGGTCATCATGGCCTTGCGCGGCGACACCCCGGAATATGCCGGCGCGGTGATCTGGGCGCTGGTGGGCGTCTTGGTGGCCAACCTTGGCACGGCAAACTGGGTGGTCCTGGCGCTTTGCGCGGCAGGCATCAGCCTTCTGGGCGTCAGCGCCTGGCAGGCCCATGCGGGCCTTTCGCGCGCAGAAGGCCTGAACAGGCCTGATAAGCGCTAGCCCTGCGCCCCGCCGCGCCCGTGGATGTGCTTGCGCAGCTTTGAAGGCCCGGCTTTTTTCTTGTTCTTGTAGGGGTTCTTGGAGGATTGCGAGCGCATGTGCAGCCGAATGGGCGTGCCGGGCATATCGAAGTCTTCCCGCAACCCGTTGACCAGATAGCGCGAATAGCTTTCCGGTAGCTTTTCAGGGTGCGAGCACATGACCACGAACCCCGGGGGCCGGGTTTTCGCTTGGGTCATGTAGCGCAGCTTGATCCGCCGCCCGCCCGGTGCGGGGGGCGGGTGCGCTTCGATCATACCTGTCAGCCAGCGGTTCAATTGCGCGGTTGAAATCCGGGTGTTCCAGACGTCATGCGCCTTTTCCACCGCCGCGCGCAGCCGGTCCAACCCCTTGCCCGTCTTGGCCGAGACCGTGACCAAGGGCGCGCCGCGCAACTGCGGAAGCAGGCGTTCGAACGCCTCGCGCAGATCGCGCAGCTTTTGCTGTTTCTCGGTCTCGACATCCCATTTGTTGACGGCCAGCACCACGGCGCGGCCCTCGCGTTCGGCAAGGTCGGCGATGCGCAGGTCTTGTTGTTCAAACGGGATGGCAGCGTCGAGCAGGACCACCACCACCTCGGCGAACTTCACCGCCCGCAACCCGTCGGCCACCGACAATTTTTCAACCTTGTCCTGCACCTTGGCGCGTTTGCGCATCCCGGCGGTATCGAAAATGCGGGTCGGCATCCCCTCCCAATCCAGCGTCAGCGAGATGGAATCGCGGGTGATCCCGGCCTCGGGGCCGGTGAGCAGGCGGTCTTCGCCCAAGATCTTGTTGATCAGCGTGGATTTGCCCGCGTTGGGGCGACCGATCACAGCGACTTGCAGGGGCTTGTCCACGGTCGGTTTGATGGGTGCGTCCGGGTCAACCTCGCCCTCTTCGTCGACGTCGACCTCGACCTGCGGTGCATCGGCCTGCGCGCGCTCCTCGTAGGTTTCGGCCACCGGGGCGAGGAGCGAATAAAGTTCGTTCAGCCCTTCGCCGTGTTCGGCGCTCAGGCGAACGGGTTCGCCAAGGCCAAGGCCGTAGGATTCGTAAACGCCCGCATCAGCGGCGCTGCCTTCGGCTTTGTTGGCCGCCAAGATCACGTG
>DATFKJ010000017.1:0-4478 GCA_035268705.1 Roseovarius sp.
GAGCCTGACCATCGACCTTGAAGATCTGGTTAACAAGGCGGGCGAGGCCAAGGTCTTGATGCTGAGCCACATGCGTGGGCATCTGTGCGACATGGAGCGCCTGATGGAGATTTGCGAGGGCGCGGGGATCATCGTGATCGAGGATTGCGCGCATACCATGGGGGCGGCGTGGAAGGGTAAACCTTCGGGGCGCTGGGGGCTTGTCGGGTGCTATTCGACGCAGACCTACAAACATATCAACTCGGGCGAGGGCGGTTTTCTGGTCACCGATGACGACGAAATCGCGGCAAGGGCCACGATGCTGTCGGGTTCTTATATGCTGTATGGGCGCAATGGGACGGTGCCGCCGGACGAGGTGTTCGAGCGGGTGAAATACGAGACCCCCAACGTGTCCGGCCGGATGGACCATCTGCGCGCAGCGATCCTGCGGCCGCAACTGGCCAAGCTGGAGGCGCAATGTGCGGCTTGGAATGATCGGTATGACGTGGTGGAAGAGGGCCTGCGCGGGACGCCCGGCTTGCAGGTGGTGGAGCGGCCCGAAGAGGAAACTTTCGTGGGTTCGTCCATCCAATTTTTGCTTTTGGATTGGGAAGATAGCGCGATTGGCGAGGTCGTCTCGCGCTGTTTGAAACGGGGTGTGGAACTGAAGTGGTTCGGTGGGGCGGAGCCTGCGGGGTTCACCAGCCGCTATGACAGTTGGCGTTATGCCCCGTCTGAGCGGATGCCCAAGAGTGACCGGATTTTGCGCGGTATTCTCGACATGCGCCTGCCGTTGACCTTCAGCCTTGAGGACTGCGCGCAGATCGCGCGTATTATCCGTGGTGAGGTTGGCGCGGTTTATCAGGGGCAGACCGCGTAAAGGATTTGGGGGCGCTGCCCCCGCCGTTGAAAATGGGATTTTCAACGTCTCCCCCGAAAGCGTTCCGCCTTTAACCTGAGACATCAGCGAAAGGCGGAACGCGCGCAACAATTGAGCGGAGCAATGCATTTCGCAAAAAGCTGTCAGTCAGGTTTTTTGCGAAACGCTTTTGGATATTTATGAACAGAAGAAATGCGGGGTCGTGCCTTGGAGTTGGTGCGGCAGGACTGATTCCTTTGGTTAACAGGGGGATGGGGCGTTTTGGGCTGTCTGTAACACGTCGGTTTTTTGTCGGTATTGCGGTGGTGGGCCTGCGGCATCGGGCGCAGGGTTAACGCCGCTTGTGCGCGGGATTGACCCGACTCGCTGTTTGTGGCTATAAAATGAACAAGTGTTCAATAAATGCCAGAAGCGGGAGAGGACGCGCGATGTTCAACGCGGTGATGCAATTTGATCTGGGCGAGGATGTAAACGCCCTGCGGGAAATGGTTCATCGGTGGGCGCAGGAGCGCGTGAAGCCCATGGCCGCCGAGATCGACGAGAAGAACGTCTTTCCCAATGAGCTGTGGACCGAGATGGGGGAGCTGGGCCTTTTGGGGATCACCACCTCGGAGGAGTATGGCGGTGCGGAAATGTCGTATCTGGCGCATGTGATCGCGGTAGAGGAGATCGCGCGCGCCTCGGCCAGTGTGTCGTTGTCGTATGGGGCGCATTCCAACCTTTGCGTCAACCAGATCAAGCTGAATGGCAGTGACGCGCAGAAGGCCAAGTATCTGCCGAAGCTGGTGAGTGGCGAGCATGTGGGCGCCTTGGCCATGTCGGAGGCGGGCGCGGGCAGCGACGTGGTGTCGATGAAGCTGCGCGCGGAAAAGCGCAACGATCATTACAAGCTGAATGGCAACAAGTATTGGATCACCAACGGGCCGGATGCCGATACCTTGGTGGTTTATGCCAAGACCGATCCGGAGGCCGGGGCCAAGGGGATCACCGCCTTCTTGGTCGAAAAGGAGATGAAAGGCTTTTCCACCAGCCCGCATTTCGACAAGCTGGGTATGCGGGGTAGCAACACCGCCGAGTTGATTTTCGACGATGTGGAAGTGCCGTTTGAAAATGTGCTGGGCGAAGAAGGCAAGGGCGTGCGCGTTCTGATGTCGGGTTTGGACTACGAGCGTGTGGTTCTGGCGGGGATCGGGACGGGGATCATGGCGGCCTGTCTGGATGAGATCATGCCTTACATGGCCGAGCGCAAGCAGTTTGGCCAGCCGATTGGGAATTTCCAGCTTATGCAGGGCAAGATCGCCGATATGTACACGGCGATGAACAGCGCGCGGGCTTATGTTTACGAGGTGGCCAAGGCCTGTGATCGGGGCGATGTGACCCGACAGGATGCCGCCGCCTGCTGTCTTTATGCCAGTGAAGAGGCCATGAAGCAGGCGCATCAGGCGGTTCAGGCCATGGGCGGCGCCGGGTTCCTGAGTGATGCCCCGGTGGCGAGGATTTTCCGCGATGCCAAGCTGATGGAGATCGGCGCGGGAACCAGTGAGATTCGCCGCATGTTGGTGGGCCGTGAGTTGATGGGGGCGATGGTGTGATGCCGCCTGCGGGTCTGTTTGCGGTTCGCGGGTGTCCCGCTTTGGCCGGAGGCTAGGATATGTCCCGGTCTTGGGTGCTTTTCCTGCCCTTGGTGGCCTTGGTGGCGGCGGTGCCCGTTCTGGGCCTGTCGATGGGGCGCAAGGCAGCTTTGACCACCGAGAGCGAGGTGATCGAGGCCGTGGCCGCGCGGTACCTGGACGAGGGCGGCACGGCGCGCAGCGATTGCCGGGCCCGGCCTGCGGTGTCGGAGGGCTTGTGGTTGGTGGTGACCTGTGAAAGCGACGGCGTGGGCTTTGAATATTTCATAGATCGCTTTGGGCGCGTGGCGGATCGTAGCGTGCTGGAGGGGGAGAGTTGATCGAGGGACGCAAGGCCGAGCGATGCTGACACGGTTGCCATATGACGCGCTTGTTTCGGCGTTTCGCTGGGATCTGCCCGCGCGGCTGAACATGGCCGTTCAGGTGTGTGACGACTGGGCCGCGCGTGACCCGGACAGAGTGGCGATCCTTGATTTGAGCGAGGCGCGCGAGGAGGTCAGCTATGGCCGGTTGCGCCAAATGGCGGATGGGCTTGCCCGTGATTTGCAGGCGCGCGGTGTGTCGCGTGGCGACCGCGTTGGTGTTTTACGTAGCCAAGATGCTTGGTGTGCGGCGGCGCATATCGCGATTTGGAAGCTGGGGGCGGTGTCTATTCCGCTGTTCAAGTTGTTTCGCCATGATGCTTTGCTCAGCCGTTTGGGCGATGCGGGGGCGGCTTGGGTTGTTACCGACGAGGATGGCGCCGGGATGCTGGAGGGCATGGCGGCGCAGGCGCTTTTACCCGATACCCTGACGTTGGATGAGGCCCCGTTTGAGCCTGTCCCAACCGGGCCGGACGATCCGGCGGTTTTGATTTACACCAGCGGCACCACGGGCAGCCCCAAGGGCGCGTTGCACGGGCATCGGATGCTGACAGGGCATTTGCCGGGTGTCGAGATGAGCCATGATTTCCTGGGCCGGGAGGGTGATTGCCTTTGGACACCTGCCGATTGGGCGTGGATTGGCGGGTTGTTCGATGTGTTGATGCCGGGGCTTGCGCTGGGCGTGCCGGTGGTGGCGGCGCGGTTGCCCAAGTTCACGCCAGAGGCCTGCGCCCGGATCGTGCGCGATGGCGCGGTGCGCAACGTGTTTTTCCCGCCCACGGCCCTACGGATGTTGAAGGCGGCGGACCAGCGGATTGCGGGGCTTCGTACGGTGGCCAGCGGGGGCGAGCCCTTGGGGGCCGAGATGCTGGAGTGGGGGCGGGCGGCCTTTGGCCTGACCATCAACGAGTTTTACGGCCAGACCGAGTGCAACATGGTGGCCAGCAGTTGCAACGCGTTGTTCGCGCCGCGCCCGGGCTGTATCGGCAAGCCGGTGCCGGGGTTCGAGATCGGGGTGATTGACGCGGCCGGTGATGTGACCGAAGGCGAGGGGGATATCGCCATTCGCCGGGGCGCGGCGAGCATGATGTTGGAATACTGGATGAAGCCCGAGGCCACGGTGGAAAAATTCCGGGGCGATTGGATGCTGACCGGGGATCGCGGGCAATGGGATGGGGGTTACCTGCGCTTTGTCGGTCGCGAGGATGACGTGATCACCAGCGGTGGATATCGCATTGGCCCGGCTGAAATCGAGGATTGTTTGTTGACGCATGCGGCGGTGGCCACGGTGGGTGTGGTGGGCAAGCCCGACGCCCTGCGCACCGAGGTGGTGAAGGCCTATGTGGTTTTGAAAGACGGGTTCGCGGCTGGCGAGGACTTGGCCGAAGAGTTGCGCGATTATGTCAAGGCGCGGCTGGCGCAGTATTCCTATCCGCGCGAGGTCGCGTTTCTGGAGGTGTTGCCGATGACGGTCACCGGCAAGGTGATCCGCAAGGAGTTGAAGGCCCGCGCGGCGGCGGAGGCGGCAACATGATGCGATCGGCACAAATGAAAAGGGCCAGCGCGGTGGCTGGCCCTTCGGTCACTGACCCTGTGGGGGGATCAGAATTTCATCACGTAGGAAAC
>DATFKJ010000018.1:0-9766 GCA_035268705.1 Roseovarius sp.
AAAGGCGCGTCATGGCAGAAAGAGGTTGAAGACGCCCAAAGCCAGTGGAAGTTTGAATATCAGGTTGCTAAAAGCAAAACAGAAGATGGCCCCGCCATTCTTGGAATAACAGGAGTTTCCCGTGTCTGACCCCATTCGCCCCCACGGCCCAAAAATTATTGCCGTTGCCAACCAAAAAGGGGGCGTTGGAAAGACCACTACCACGATTAATCTTGGCGCGGCTTTGGCTGAGGCTGGGCAGCGAGTTCTGATCGTCGATCTGGATCCGCAGGGGAATGCATCGACCGGCCTTGGAATTGAGCTCGATGAGCGAGAGTTCACCACGTATGAACTGTTGCTTGAAGATATTGACCTTTCCGATGTCATTCGCCCGGCGAGCGCTGAAAATTTGATGATCATTCCGGCGACGGTTGACCTAAGCTCTGCGGATATTGAGCTGATTGCCAATGAAAAGCGCAGTTTTTTGCTCCATGATGCCTTACGTCAACACGCCATGGATGGATATAGCTTTGATTATATCCTCATTGACTGTCCGCCATCCCTTAACCTTTTGACGGTGAACGCGATGGTCGCCTCCCATTCGGTGCTTGTCCCGCTTCAGAGCGAGTTTTTTGCTCTGGAGGGCCTTTCGCAATTGATGCTGACCATTCGGGAAGTGCGCCAGTCGGCCAATCCAAGTTTGCGGATCGAAGGTGTTGTGTTGACGATGTATGATGCCCGCAACAACTTGTCTTCCCAAGTTGAGGAAGATGCCCGCAACAACCTTGGCGATCTCGTGTTTCAAACCCGAATTCCCCGCAATGTCCGCGTTAGCGAAGCGCCGTCCTATTCTGTTTCGGTTCTAGACTATGATACGGGCTCCAAGGGGGCGCAGGCTTACCGCGACCTTGCCCAAGAACTTATGAAAAACCAAGCGCGAGCCGCCGCATAACGAAGGGAGCCAGCCATGGCCGATAAAAAATCCAAACAACGCGGCCTTGGTCGAGGGCTCTCCGCGCTAATGGCGGATGTTGCTGAGGATAGCGCGCAGAGTGATGAGGCGCCCAAGGCGCCCGAGCGTGATATCCCGATCGAAAAAATTTCACCGAATCCGGATCAGCCTCGCCGAAGTTTTGACCCAGAAAAACTTGATGACCTCGCAGCGTCCATCAAGGAAAAGGGCATCATCCAGCCATTGATCGTGCGGCCAAAGCCGGGCACCGATGGGGCTTTTGAGATTGTGGCGGGTGAACGACGTTGGCGCGCCGCTCAAATGGCCAAGTTGCACGAAGTTCCGGTTCTTATTCGGGAATTCGACGATACCGAAGTTCTTGAAGTTGCAATCATAGAGAACATTCAGCGCGCGGACCTGAACCCTGTTGAGGAGGCCGCAGGTTATCAGCAGTTGATGGACAACTTTGGCCATACACAAGAGAGGCTGGCCGAGGCCCTTGGCAAAAGCCGGAGTCATATCGCAAATTCGATGCGCCTGTTGGGTCTTCCGTCAGAAGTTCAAACCTATCTGGGCGAAGGGAAGCTTTCGGCCGGCCACGCGCGCGCCCTCATAACCTCGGATGACCCGGCTAAACTGGCCCGCGAGGTGATCAAAAAGGGTCTTTCCGTCCGCGATACTGAAAAACTCGCGAAAAAGCCGATCGGCAACATTTTTTCCGAGGATGGCGGCGGCAAGACATCCGCTACACCGACAAAGGACGCGGATACAAAAGCGCTTGAGGGCGATCTATCTGCCAATCTCGGTATGAAAGTCTCGTTGAATCACAAACCGGGCAAGGAAAACGGACAAATCACCATTTCCTACGATACTTTGGATCAGCTGGATGAGCTTTGTCGTTTGCTGAGTTCAAGCTGATGTCAGCAAGCTACTCAAAACCGAATTGAGTACCAGGCGACCGGCTTGGGTTGTTCGAACCCGGTCGCCAGCCTCTTTTATCATCCCAAGGTCAAGAAGATCATCCAGTGCCTTACGTGATAAAGGTTCTCCGGCAAGGTTTTGGTAACGCTGCTTGCTAATCCCTTCATTGATGCGAAGGCCCATCAAAAGGAACTCAATTGCCTGCTCTTCCGCTGGAATAGGCTCAAAAACCTTCTCGGGTTTAGGATGCCGCACGCTATCAAGCCAGCGCGCCGGATTGGAAAAAGCCTCTGTCGCGTTCCGGGCCCCATTCCGGGTAATACGCCCATGCGCGCCGGGCCCGATTCCGACGTAGTCACCATATCTCCAATAAATCAGGTTATGACGGGATTCGGCACCAATTTTCGCATGATTAGAAACCTCATAAGTCCCCAAACCCTTCGCATCACATAACTCTTGCGTCAGTTGATACATGTCCGCGGCAAGATCATCCTTCGGCAATCCTTTCAGGCCACCTTTGGAAAAACGATCTCCAAAGGCAGTGTTCGGTTCGATTGTCAGTTGATATAGTGAGAAATGATCGACGGCCATTTGCAGTGCCTCGGTCAATTCGTTTCGCCATTGCTCAAGCGTTTGATCTTGCCGGGCATAGATCATGTCGAAGCTGACGCGATCAAAGTTTTCTCTTGCAATATCAAAGGCTTGCCGGGCTTCTGCGACGCTGTGAATCCGGCCAAGACGCCGAAGGTCATCATCATTCAGCGCTTGGATACCCATAGAGACCCTTGAAACACCGCCCTGCGCGTATTCACGAAAGCGACCGGCTTCGACCGATCCGGGGTTGGCTTCGAGCGTAACCTCAAGATCATTCGCGACTGGCCAGTGCTGCTTTACGCGATCCAAGATCGCGGCCACGGTGCCGGGATCCATCAAACTGGGCGTTCCGCCGCCAAAGAAAACAGAATTCAGTACGCGATCAGGCACTAACTCGGCGTAACGATCCAATTCCGAGAGATAAGCCGCTTTCCAAGCGGCCTGATCAATCTGACGCGACACATGCGAATTGAAATCGCAATACGGGCATTTGGCCTCACAAAACGGCCAGTGGATATAGAGGGCGAAGCCCCCGTTCTGCCAATCTTCAGCCAAAACAGCCCTTCACAAGTTTCGAAAAGGCATCTGCACGGTGGCTGATGTTGTTCTTTTCCCAGCGATCAATTTCTCCGAAGGTTTGATCGTAGCCGTCAGGTTGAAAAATCGGGTCGTACCCATGCCCTTCATGTCCGCGCATCGGCCAGACGATCTGCCCTTCTACCGTGCCTGGGAAAACCTCGTCATGTCCGTCAGGCCACGCCAGTACCAAGGTACAGCAAAATCGAGCTGTCCATGGTTTGGCTTCGCCGCTTTCCAAAAGCCGGTCATGTGCCTTGCCCATGGCCATTATGAAATCACGCCCGTTCTCGGTTTCGGCCCAATTTGCCGTGAAAACACCCGGCGCGCCGTCCAAGGCGTCTATCTCGATACCTGAGTCATCCGACAAGGCCGGCAGACTGGTCGCCTTGGCCGCCGCGTGAGCCTTGATCCGTGCATTCCCGGTAAAGGTGGTTTCGGTCTCTTCAGGCTCATCCAGGCCCTTCTCGGCGGCACCAACAACGTGTACGCCGAAAGGCTCCAGCAAATTGGCGATCTCTTCCAGTTTTCCGGCGTTATGCGTCGCCACCAAAAGCGTGTCGCCGTCGAACTTACGCATCGACAGCCACCTTTTGTGCCGTGACCAACTCTGAAACACCCTTTTCGGCCAAATCCAAAAGATGGTTCATCTGGTCCCGGCTATAGGTCGCGCCTTCGGCACTCATCTGAACTTCGATCAACTGTTTTGATCCGGTCATGATGAAATTCCCGTCGACGCCTGCCTCGCTATCTTCCGGGTAGTCCAAATCCAAAACCGGTTGCCCCGCATAAATCCCGCAGCTCACCGCCGCCACCGGATCAATCATCGGATCGCTCACCACGTCGCCGAGTTTCATCAGCTTCTTGACCGCAAGGCGAAGCGCAACCCAACCCCCGGTGATCGAGGCACAGCGCGTCCCGCCGTCGGCCTGTATCACGTCGCAATCGACGGTGATTTGTCGCTCCCCAAGGGCGACCCGATCAACGCCAGCCCGCAACGACCTACCAATAAGCCGCTGAATTTCAACCGTGCGGCCACCTTGTTTCCCAGCCGTCGCCTCGCGGCGCATGCGGCTGGTCGTGGAGCGCGGCAGCATTCCGTACTCTGCCGTGACCCATCCAAGGCCCGATCCCTTGATGAAGGGCGGCACCCGATCTTCGATGGTGGCGGTGCATAGAACATGGGTATCGCCCATTTTGATCATGCACGAGCCTTCGGCATGCTTTGTAACGCCAGTTTCGATTGAAACAGCGCGCATTTCACTTAAATCTCTACTCGACGGACGCATGGTTTCTCCCTCAATACGTTTGGCTTGGGGATACATGTGCCGCCCGTCGGATAGCAACCCCGATTGACCTTTTCCACTTAGCGTCTTTAATGACCGACCAGACGGGATATATGGGTCTTATGAGTGACGCAGGCAAAATTCTGGAACAGATGAACGACCGCTCGCGCGAAGTCTTTCGCCGCGTCGTCGAATCTTACCTTGCATCCGGCGATCCTGTCGGCTCCCGCACGCTGACCCGCGACATGAGCGAAAAAGTCTCTGCGGCAACCGTCCGTAACGTGATGCAGGATTTGGAATACCTTGGTTTACTGGGCAGCCCCCATGTCAGCGCAGGCCGCATTCCAACACAGGAAGGCTTGCGCATGTTCGTAGATGGCCTTCTGGAAGTCGGTGATCTCGAAAACACCGACCGAAAGATGATTGATGCAACCCTTGGGTCCAACTCGGACGATGTCACCGGCGCATTGGATCGCATTGGCTCGGCTCTTTCGGGGGTCACACAAGGCGCCTCGCTGGTGCTTGCGCCCAAGCACGAGGCGCCGATCAAGCATATCGAGTTCGTCAGCCTCTCGCATGATCGCGCTTTGGTGGTTCTGGTCTTTGCTGATGGCCATGTCGAAAACCGCATCTTCCATCCGCCGCCCGGCCAAACGCCAAGCTCCATGCGCGAAGCGGCTAATTTCCTGAATGCGCTGATCGAAGGTAAGACCATCTCCGATCTGCAAACCGTGATCGCCCGGGAAATCAGCGCACGGCGGCAAGAGATCGACAAATTGGCCCACCAACTCGTGGAAAGCGGTTTGGCGGTCTGGGATGGCGACAGCGACAATTATGAACGCCTGATCGTTCGTGGCCGCGCGAATCTTCTGAATTCGGAAACCGAGGAAGAGGAATTCGATCGCATTCGCACCCTGTTTGACGATCTGGAACGCAAGCGTGATATCGCCGAATTCCTCGAACTGGCCGATGAAGGTGAAGGCGTGCGCATTTTTATTGGCTCCGAGAACAAACTTTTCTCACTTTCGGGTTCCTCTCTGGTGGTCTCTCCTTATATGAACGCAGACCGAAAGATCATCGGCGCGGTGGGCGTGATTGGCCCGACCCGCCTGAACTATGGACGTATCGTGCCGATTGTGGACTACACGGCGCAACTTGTTGGAAAGCTGATCGCGGACCGCAGCTAAAGGTGAATTATGGCAGAGCCGAAAAACGACGACTTCCTCGACGATCTTGAACAGGCCGAGGCCGAGGAACAAGCCCATCACGCGGATGAAATTGACGATGACGACGCCGAGATCGAGTCGCTGCGCGCGGAACGTGATGCCTTTCAGGATAAATTCATGCGCGCCCTCGCCGATGCGGAAAACGCCCGCAAGCGAAGCGAGAAAGACCGCCGCGAGGCCGAAAACTATGGCGGCTCCAAACTCGCCCGCGACATGCTGCCGGTCTATGACAACCTCAAGCGCGCGCTCGAAGCAGCCACTGACGATCAAAAAGAAGTCTCCGCCGCCCTGATCGAAGGGATTGAGCTGACAATGCGCGAATTGCTGAACGTGTTCGCCAAGCACGGTATCACGCTGATTTCCCCCGAAGTGGGCGACAAATTCGACCCCAACCACCATGAGGCCATGTTCGAGGCGCCGCTTCCCGGCACCAAACAAGGCGAGATCATTCAGGTCTCGGCCGAAGGCTTCATGCTACATGACCGTATCTTGCGCCCCGCGCAGGTGGGCGTGTCGTCCTTCCAAGGCTAACGATAGGCCGGGTTTAACCCGGCTTATCCGCCAACCCCTTCAATTCATAAATCAGGTTAAGCGCCTCGCGCGGGGTCAGGTCATCGGGCAGTATCTCGGCAATCCGTTTGTCCAGATCCGACTCCCGCGCCGGCGTGGTCGCGGGTGGTGGAGTCGCGGAAAACAGTGGCAGATCGTCGATTAGCGCCTTCTGCGCCGTACCGCCTTCGCGCTCACCTTTTTCCAAGGCATCCAGAACAATCCGAGCGCGCTCCACCACGGCGGATGGCAACCCGGCGAGCTTGGCCACCTGCACCCCATAACTGCGGTCTGCCGCGCCGCGTTTGACTTCGTGCAGGAAGATCACCTCGCCTTCGTGTTCCTTCACGCTCACCGTGGCGTTGTCCACGCGGGTCAGCTTGTCACTCAAGTTGGTCAACTCGTGATAATGCGTGGCAAACAAGGCCCGGCAACCATTTACATCATGCAAATGTTCCAAGGTGGCCCAGGCGATGCTCAATCCATCATAAGTGGCTGTCCCACGACCGATTTCATCAAGAATCACAAGCGCATGATCATCGGCTTGGTTCAAAATCGCGGCGGTCTCAACCATCTCCACCATGAAGGTCGACCGGCCGCGTGCCAGATCGTCACTCGCACCAACCCGGCTGAATAATTGGCTGACCAACCCAATATGGGCACTTGAGGCGGGTACGAAACTCCCGGCCTGCGCCAAAAGTGCGATCAGCGCATTCTGACGCAAGAAAGTTGATTTGCCCGCCATGTTTGGCCCGGTCAGAAGCCAAATGTCGCTCTCACCACCAAGCGCACAATCATTGGCGATGAAGGGTTCGCCGGTTTTGCGAAGGGCTTGCTCAACAACCGGATGTCGCCCGCCCTCGACCTCAAGCGCGAGGCTGTCATCCACCTGTGGCCGGCACCAATTTTCGCCCCGCGCCAAATCTGCCAAACCAGTGGTCAAATCTATTTCGGCCAAGGCGCGTGCGGCTTGTGAAACTTCTGCCGATCTCTCCAAAATGGCGGCTTTCAGGCTATTATAGAGCCGCTTTTCAATCTCAAGCGCCCGACCCCCAGCGTTAAGTATCTTGGTTTCCATCTCGCTAAGCGGCACAGTGGTAAACCGCACTTGGTTGGCCGTAGTCTGTCGATGCTTGAAGGTCTCGTTCAGTGGCTCCGACAACATCTTGTCGGCATGGGTGCTGGTCACCTCGACGAAATAGCCAAGCACATTGTTGTGCTTGACCTTCAGGCTCTGAATCCCCGTCAATTCCTGATATTCGCTCTGCATCGCCGCTATCACGCCTCGCCCTTCATCGCGAAGTTGGCGCACCTCGTCCAATTCCGCGTCATACCCCGGCGCTATGAACCCGCCATCCCGCGCCAAAAGCGGCGGTTCAGCGATCAGGGCTTGATCCAATAGGTTCAGCAATGCGTCATGGCCGCCTAAATCCCCTGCCGCATTGGCCAAGGCTTTGGGCAGGCCCACGCTTTCGACCATCCCGGCAATCTCGGCAGCCTGCGCCAATCCGTTGCGAATGGCCGCCAAATCCCGCGGCCCGCCGCGATCCAGACCTAGCCGCGATAGCGCGCGGTCAAGATCCGGCACTTTCCGCAGAGCCGTGCGCAAATCCTCCGCGAATCGAGACTGTTCAACCGCAAAAGCCACTGCTTCCAGCCGATCTTTCACCATCTCCAGCACTCGGCTGGGACTGGACAAGCGCCGTTCCAACAACCGGCCGCCGCCCGCCGTCACTGTCCGATCCACCGAGGCCAAAAGTGAACCAGCCCGCCCGCCGCTCATGGCTTGGACGATCTCCAGATTGCGGCGCGTGGCGGCATCAATCTGCATCACCCGCGCTTGCGCTTCACGCTGTGGCACCTGCAAGAGCGGCAGTTTGCCCTTCTGCGTGATCTCCAGATATTCGACGATGGCGCCCATGGCGGCCACCTCGGGCCGGGTGAAGGCCCCGAATGCCTCCAGCGTGCCAACGTCAAACAAGTCACACAGGCGTTTTTCGCCGCCGGTACTGTCAAAGGCCGCGCGGCCCAACTCGGTGACAGAGGCCCCGGATTCAGTCACTATTTCACCTAAATCGGTGTCATCCTCGCTTGCCACGATAACTTCTGACGGCGCCAACCGCGCCAATTCCGGGCCGAGCCGTACCTGCGCCAAGGGCATCACGTGAAAAGCCCCCGTGGAAATATCGACCCACGCCAAGGCCCCCTCGCCCCGCACCTGTGCGAAGCTGGCCAGATAATTGTGCCGCCGCGCCTCCAGCAGACTTTCCTCGGTCAGCGTCCCGGGTGTCACCAGCCGGACAACTCCGCGTTTGACCACGGATTTCGAGCCGCGCTTTTTCGCCTCTTCAGGGCTTTCCATCTGCTCGCAGACAGCCACGCGAAATCCTTTGCGAATAAGCGTCAAAAGGTAATTCTCGGCCGAATGCACCGGAACCCCGCACATCGAGATATCCTCGCCCAGATGCTTGCCCCGCTTGGTCAGGGCAATATCCAAGGCCTCGGCTGCCGATACCGCGTCGTCAAAGAACAACTCGTAAAAATCCCCCATCCGGTAGAATAGCAAAGCCCCCGGATATTCCGCCTTGATCTCAAGGTACTGCGCCATCATCGGCGTCACGGTGGATTTCATGGATGTCACGTCTGCCCCCCGGCGTTGATTGCCGCCAACATTACAAAGCCAAGGCCGCGCATGAAACCCGAAAACCCGCTTGTGGTTGAGGCTTATGCAAACCCCCGCTATGGAGTACCAATTCCGACTGATCCCAATAAGGCCGCGACATGTCCAAACCCAAGTTCACCCGTGAAGAGGCGCTTGCCTTCCATCTCGAACCCACCCCCGGCAAGTTCGAGATCACGGCCACCGTCCCGATGACTACGCAACGCGACCTGTCGCTGGCCTATTCCCCCGGTGTTGCCGTCCCGTGCGAGGAAATCGCCGAAAACCCCGGGCTGGCCTATGACTACACCAACAAGGGCAACCTCGTGGCGGTCATCTCGAACGGCACCGCCGTTCTGGGCCTCGGCAACCTCGGTGCGCTGGGCTCCAAACCGGTGATGGAGGGTAAATCTGTCCTATTCAAACGCTTTGCCGATGTGAACTCCATCGACATCGAGCTTGATACCGAAGACCCTGATGAATTCATCAAAGCGGTCGAGCTGATGGGCCCCACCTTCGGCGGGATCAACCTTGAAGACATCAAGGCGCCCGAGTGTTTCATCATCGAACAAACGCTCAAAGAGCGGATGGATATCCCTGTCTTCCACGATGATCAGCACGGAACCGCCGTGATCTGTGCCGCGGGCCTAATCAACGCGCTGCATATCTCGGGCAAGAAGATCGAGGATTGCAAAATCGTGCTGAATGGCGCGGGCGCTGCTGGCATCGCCTGTATCGAACTGCTCAAGGCTATGGGCGCACGGCACGAGAACTGCATCGTCTGCGACACCAAGGGCGTGATTTATCAAGGCCGAACCGAAGGCATGAACCAATGGAAATCCGCCCACGCCGTCGCGACTGAATTGCGTACGCTGGACGAGGCGATGAAACAGGCCGATGTTTTCCTTGGCGTGTCGGTGAAAGGCGCGGTCACGCAGGATATGGTCGCCGCGATGGCCGATAATCCGGTGATCTTTGCCATGGCCAACCCCGACCCGGAAATCACTCCCGAGGAGGCCCATGC
>DATFKJ010000019.1:0-7707 GCA_035268705.1 Roseovarius sp.
CGGCCATGGCGCGGAAGCTGTAGGCGGCGGCGTCTTGCGGTTTGCCGGAGCCACCATAGCCGCGCAGATCGGGGCAAATGACACTGTGGGTTTTGGCCAATTCCGGGGCGATCCGCGCCCACATGGCGCGGGTTTGCGGGAAGCCATGCAAGAGAAGCAGCGGCGGGCCGGAGCCGCCTGTGGAATAGGCGATGTCCTGGCCTGCGAGGGTTATGGCATGATCGGTGAAACCGGGAATAGTCAAATGTCTGGCCCTGCTAGGTTATGGTCTATTAGATAGGGCGGCGCCGACCCGACGGGGCGGTTTCCCACCTAGAAGACGGGATTGGCGATGCGCCCCGCTTATCAATCTTTACCAGATTGGGTTAAAGCGCCGCCCCGGTGGGGGCGGGTCGGCGCTGCCCGGTGGTGCCGCCGGGCGAGACATTCACTACGCGTTATCCGTCAACCGATGCAGGATGCGCGCCCAGCTTCTGGTGCCTTTGTGGAAGCTTTCCAGATCATATTTTTCATTGGGCGAATGGATGGCGTCGTCATCCTTGCCGAAGCCCACAAGCATGGCGTTCATGCCAAGGATGCTGCCGAAGTGGCCCGCGATGGGGATGGAGCCGCCGCAGCCGACGAAGGCCGCCGGGTCCGGCCATTCCTCGGACAGGGCTTGGCGCGTGGCCTCAAACGCCGGGTCGGTGTTGTCCATGATGGAAGCGGGCGAGGCGCCGTGGCCTTTGAATTCCACGCTGCAATCTTCTGGCAGACGGGATTGTACAAACTCGCGGAAGGCGGCGCGGAGTGTCAACGGGTCTTGGCCGTCGACCAGTCGGAAGCTGATCTTGGCGTGGGCTTGGGCGGGCAGGACGGTTTTGAAGCCGTCGCCTGTGTAGCCGCCCCAGATGCCGTTGACCTCCGCCGTGGGGCGCGACCAGATCATTTCCAGCGGGGTGCGGTCAGCTTCGCCTGCGGGGTTCGACAGGCCCACGCCGCCAAGGAAGCTTTGCCAATCAAAGCCCAGACCGTCCCATTGCGCGCGCACCTCGTTGGACAGTTCGGAGATGCCATCGTAAAAGCCGGGGATCGTCACACGGCCTTGGCCGTCGTGCAGGTCGGCCAGCACTTGCAACATGACGCGGATCGGGTTGATGGCGAGGCCGCCAAAGAATCCCGAGTGCAGATCGACGCGCGGGCCGGTGATGGTGAATTCCTCCGACAGCATACCGCGCAGCATGGTGACGATGGCCGGGGTCTTGGATTGAAAGAGGCCGGTGTCGCAGATCAGGGCGAGATCGGCGCGCAACTCGTCGGCATTTTCTTCCATGAAGGGGGTGAGGGAGGGCGAGCCTGATTCTTCTTCGCCTTCGAAAAAGAAGGTGATGGAACAGGGCAGGGAGCCGTGAACCGCTTTCCACGCACGGCAGGCCTCAACAAAGGTCATAAGTTGGCCCTTGTCGTCGGAACTGCCGCGGCCGCGGATGACGCGGCCTTTGGCTGTGTCCTCTAGTCGCGGATCGAAAGGGTCGTTTTCCCACAGGTCCAGCGGATCGACCGGTTGGACATCGTAGTGGCCATAAAAAAGAAGGTGCGGCCCGGGCCCTTCGACGTGGCCAATCACCATGGGATGGCCCGGCGTGGGGCGTTTTTCTGCATTTATACCAAGGCTTTGCAGGTCTTTCACCAGCCAGTCGGCGGCGCTTTGGCAATGCTCGGCATAGGCGGGATCGGTGGAGATGGAGGGGATGCGCAAAAGGTCCAGCAGGCGCTCCGTGGCCTCGGGCAGTTGGTCGTCAATGCGGGACAGAACGGCGTCGATGGACATGGCGGCCTCTTTCGAAATCATGGTAATTGGCCGGACCGTATCAGCGCAGGCGGTACTGTCCAGTCAGTTGATCGAGGTCAAAGTGGCGGGGGGCGTCAAATTGTAACCTGTTGCGGAGATGGTGCGCGCGATATATGCATCTAGGTTAATGAATATGTCAGTCCTGAGGAGGGCTGCGCCGGGTGAGGGTACACTCATTCGGAGACGACCAAGGAGGGGAACCCGTTGGATTATTCGGCAAAGCTGGATGCGGCGATTGCGAAGCTGCACGAGGAAGGGCGGTATCGCACCTTTATCGACATTGAGCGCCAAAAGGGCCAATTCCCCCACGCCACATGGCGCAAACCCGATGGCAGCGAACAGCCGATCACCGTTTGGTGTGGCAACGATTACCTTGGCATGGGCCAACATCCTGTCGTTCTGGAGGCCATGCACGAGGCGTTGGATGCCACTGGCGCAGGTTCGGGCGGGACGCGCAATATTTCCGGCACGACCGTGTATCACAAGCGGTTGGAGGCCGAGCTGGCCGATTTGCATGGCAAGGAAGCGGCCTTGCTGTTCACCAGCGCCTATATCGCCAATGACGCGACGCTGAGCACGCTGCCCAAGCTGTTCCCCGGGTTGATCATCTATTCGGACGAATTGAACCATGCGTCGATGATCGAAGGCGTGCGCCGCAATGGCGGGGCCAAGCGGATTTTCCGCCACAACGACGTGGAGCACCTGCGCGAGTTGATGGCTGCCGATGACCCCGATGCGCCCAAACTGATTGCGTTTGAGTCGGTCTATTCGATGGATGGCGATTTCGGGCCGATCGAGGCGATGTGCGATCTGGCCGATGAATTCGGCGCGCTGACCTATATCGACGAAGTCCACGCGGTGGGCATGTACGGCCCGCGCGGGGCCGGGATTTGCGAGCGCGACCGGTTGATGCACCGTCTGGATATCATCAACGGCACGCTGGCCAAGGCCTATGGCGTGATGGGTGGTTATATCGCGGCATCGGCAAAAATGTGTGACGCCGTAAGAAGTTACGCACCGGGCTTCATCTTCTCGACCTCGCTGGCTCCGACGCTGGCGGCGGGGGCCACGGCCTCGGTTGCGTTCCTGAAGACATCGGAAGGTCAAAAGCTCCGTGATCAGCATCAGACGCAGGCGAAGATCCTCAAGACCCGCCTTAAAAGCATGGGCATGCCGTTGATCGACCATGGTAGCCATATTGTCCCGGTGATCGTGGGCGACCCGGTTCATACCAAGAAGCTGTCGGATATGTTGCTTGATGGCTATGGCTGCTACGTTCAGCCGATCAACTTCCCCACCGTGCCGCGCGGCACCGAACGGTTGCGCTTTACGCCATCGCCGGTACACGGGCCGGGGGAAATGGATGTGCTTATCCGGGCGATGGATGAACTCTGGAGCCATTGTGCGCTGAATCGCGCCGAATTAACCGGTTGAGCACCCCAAAGGTGCAAATCCCCTTGCGATGTGTTAATTTACCGGAAAGAAACGTAAAAACGTTCGAATCGGGACATTTGAGCGTGGGCAGCATCGCTAAGGGGCAGGTTGCATGATTGGGCGCCGTTTTTCGCGCAAGCAGGATGACGAAGATATCGAACCTCGTGGGTTCGATGATTTTGAGCTGCGCTTGGGCGACATGATGCGCGGAGAGCGCGCAACCCTTGGAAAATCCCTTCTCGACGTGGAGCGCGAACTGCGCATCAGGGCAAGCTATATCGCGGCGATCGAGAATGCAGATCCGGACGCTTTCGATACGCCCGGGTTTATCCCCGGATACGTGCGGTCTTATGCCCGCTATTTGAATATGGACCCCGACAAAGCCTTTTCCGCCTTTTGTGCGGAAAGCGGGTTCACCACCGCGCACGGCATGTCGGCCGAAGCATCGAGCCGCCGGAAATCTGAGGCCAGTACTCGCCGGATGGCACAATCGAAAAAGCCGGTCGATCCGTTGATGTCGCCCAGTACACCGTTCGTGCCGGCCTCGGAGAGTTTCCTGGCGCGGATCGAACCGGGGGCGATTGGATCGGCGCTTGTTCTTCTCGCCTTGATTGGTGGCATTGGCTACGGCGGTTGGAGCGTATTGACCGAAGTGCAGCGCGTGCAGGTGGCCCCGGTTGAAAACACGCCCGATGTCCTGTCGGATCTTGATCCTTTGCAGGATGTGGTCCGCAGCGATGATCCACAGGGTGAAGGCACCGGTACGGATGTGGCCGGGGGCTTCGGCGCGCCTGAAGCCGATGACCGTTTGGACCGCCTATATCGCCCGGAAGCTCTGGACGTGCCGGTGATGGTTGCGCGGGACGCGCCGATTTCCACGCTGAGTCCCTCGCAGGTCGGTCTTTTGCGGCCTGACCTTCCGCAAGCTGATCGTGACCCGATCGAAGTGGCGGTGAGCGAGGCACAGGAAAGGCCCAGCCCGCAGGTTCTGGAAACACCGCCAGCCGGTGTTCGCATGGTGGCCGTACGTCCGGCGTGGGTTCGCGTGCGGGCCGGCGATGGCACGGTTATCTTTGAAGGGATCATGAATGCGGGCGACACATGGGATGTCCCCGCCACCGAGGAACCTCCGACCCTTCGGGTTGGCGAATCCGGTGCGATCTACTTCAATGTGAATGGTGAGCATTACGGGCCAGCAGGTCCGCGCGGATCTGTGACCTCGGATTTGGCTTTGGATGCGACTGGCCTGACCGAAGGGTTCGAGGTTGCGGATGTGACCCAGGATCAGGACCTGTCGCGGTATGTCGCGGAGTTGCAGACCGGCGACGTGCCGCAGGAGATACCTGCGTCTGAGTGATTGCAGCGCAGGGTCATGCGCCCTATCTTCCCCTCAAAGCCGCACTACACCCTGAAGGGGGCCTTATGTCGCTCAATCCTATTCGTCCGTGGCGCAATATCTATCGCCGCAAGAGCCGTCAGATTCACGTCGGGAACGTCCCGGTCGGGGGCGATGCGCCGATTTCAGTGCAGACAATGACGAATACCGACACGACCGATGTGGCGGCCACCGTGGCGCAGGTGCAGGCCGCAGCCGAGGTCGGGGCGGATATCGTGCGGGTCTCGGTGCCGGACGAGGCGTCGGCCAAGGCGTTGAAGGAAATCGTGCGCGAAAGCCCGGTTCCGATCGTGGCGGACATTCATTTTCATTACAAACGCGGGATCGAGGCGGCGGAGGCCGGTGCGGCCTGTTTGCGGATCAACCCGGGCAATATTGGCGATGAGGCCCGTGTGCGCGAGGTGATCTCGGCGGCGCGCGATCATGGCTGCTCCATGCGGATCGGGGTGAATGCCGGGAGTTTGGAAAAGCACCTGTTGGAAAAATACGGCGAGCCATGCCCCGACGCCATGGTCGAGTCTGGCATGGAGCATATGCGCATCCTGCAAGACAATGATTTCCACGAGTTTAAGATCAGCGTGAAGGCAAGCGACGTGTTCATGGCCGCCGCCGCCTATCAGCAATTGGCCGAAGCCTGTGACGCGCCAATTCACCTAGGGATTACCGAGGCAGGCGGATTGATGAGCGGTACGATCAAATCCTCCATCGGGCTGGGACAGCTTTTGTGGATGGGGATTGGCGATACCGTGCGTGTGAGTCTTTCGGCCGATCCGGTGGAAGAGGTGAAAGTGGGCTATGAGATTTTGAAATCTCTGGGCCTGCGGCATCGGGGCGTGAATATCATTTCCTGCCCCAGTTGCGCGCGACAGGGCTTTGACGTGATCAAAACGGTCGAGGCGCTTGAGCAGCGTTTGGAGCATATCAAGACGCCCATGAGCCTTTCGATCATCGGCTGCGTGGTGAATGGCCCCGGTGAGGCGCTGATGACCGATGTGGGCTTTACCGGCGGTGGCGCGGGCAGCGGTATGGTCTATTTGGCGGGCAAGGCCAGCCACAAGATGACCAACGATCAGATGATCGACCACATCGTCGAACAGGTTGAGAAGCGCGCCGAAGAGATCGAGGCCGGGGACACCGAGGCTACGGCGGCGGAGTGACGCTTTACCTCAAGGCGGCAAGCCGCTTCGAAGCGGCTTGATCAAGGGCCTTCGAAGGCCCTTGCAACGCGGTTTCGAAACCGCGTGACTCAAGCCCGTTCGAACGGGCTTGGCCCGTGGCTTTAGCGGATCAGGTTCATCCGAAGTTTCAGCCCGCGCTTGGCGTCTTGGGGCAGGTGGCGGTTGAGGCGTTTGTTGATGAGGCCGTATACCGCGATGACCAGCAGTGTCAGCAGGATGAAGTAACCCGCCAAAATGGGGTAGGGGACGAAGGGGTTGAAGGTCTTGTCCGCGAAATAGCTGGCGTAATAGAGCGCGTCGCCGCGTTGTTGCCAGGCCGGGAAGCCCGAGAAGAAAACCAGCGTTGTGGCGTGAAATAGAAAGATCGCCTCGTTCGTGTAAGCGGGCCACGCCAGCCGTAGCATGGTGGGCCAGATGATCCGCCGGAAGCGCGCCCAGCCCGAGAAACCATAGGCATCGGCGGCCTCGACATCGCCTTTGGGGATGGAGCGCAGGGCACCGTAGAAGATTTCACCTGAGTAGGCGGCGGTGTTGAGGAAAAGCACGATCAGCGCGCCCAGCCATGCGGCGGTGAAGGGGTCAAAGAACGGGTAGACCGATTTCAGCGATTGGAAGGCGAAATAGGCAAAGAAGAACTGGATGAAAAGGGGTGAGCCGCGGAAGACGAAGATGAACCACTCCGAGGTCTTGCGGAAAATCCGGTTCTTGGAGCCCTTGCCCAAGGCCACGGCGGTGGCGAGGAAAAAGCCGCTGAGCAGGGCAAGAACGCCGAAGTAGATGTTCCACAGCAGGCCAGAGCCGATCAGGGTAAACTGTTGGCAGAGCGTGAAGTTTTCACGCGGCAAGAGGCGTTCGCCGATGCCGAGGCTTCGCAAGCCATAATCCGCGATGGTTTCCCAGCAGCTCATGCCGTTGCCTTCCGTTGCGCTTCGCCGCCGGTGGTGGCTTGGCCGTGGGTAAGTTTCTGCATCAGGCGTTCGAGCAGCACTTCGGAGATCCTTGTGAAGCCAAGGTAGAACACCAGCAACGCGAGGAAGTACCACATGCGCCAGTCGCCGTGGGGGTATTGGGTGAAGCGCGGGTTGGCCGTGGCCCCCAGTTCGCGCGCCCAATAGACGATATCTTCGACGCCCAATAGGAAGAGCAGCGGCGTGGCCTTGATCAGCACCATCCAAAGGTTGCTGAGGCCGGGCAGGGCGTAGACCCACATTTGCGGTACGAGGATACGCCAGAAGGTCTGCCGGCGGGTCATGCCATAGGCCTCGGCGGTTTCCAGTTGCGCGCGTGGCACGGCGCGCATGGCGCCAAAAAGGACATTGGCCGCGAAGGCACCAAAGACGATGGCGAAGGTCAGCACAGCCAGAAGGAACCCATAGATTTCATGAATCCATTGCGGGGAATTGCCCAAAGGCAGTTTGGCCGCTTGGCAGACGACGAAATCATTGCCTTGCCGGATCGGTTGATCCCAGTCGGGGCAAAGCACCTGATGGCGCATCCATTCGAAGCCTTGGTCAAGGGCGATGACGAAAAAGAGGAAAAAGGCGATGTCGGGCACACCGCGCACGATCGCGATATAGCCCTTGCCGAAAATTTGCAGCGGCAAAAACCGCGAGCGCGCCGCCGCCGCCCCGCCAAAGCCAAAGGCCAGCGCCGTGGGCGCGGTGATGGCCAAGAGCAAAAGCACCACCCCGAAAGACGTATAGAACGCCATATGCTTGCCCGTGGTCAGGAAGCACGAGAGCCATGTCAGGCCCGATAGCGTTGAGGGATCGGCGCAGTAGGAAAACATTCAGGTCAGCCCGCAAAAGAAGACGGAGGCCGTTGCGGCCTCCGTCAGTGCTTTCAGATCAGAACGTGGACGAGACTTC
>DATFKJ010000020.1:0-12395 GCA_035268705.1 Roseovarius sp.
CGCCCCCGCGCCGACGCACCCCGGCCCTTCCGGCCCAAGCGCCTCGGGCGCAAGCCCCGCTTTGGTCGTGGCCAACGAGACCGCGCTGGCCCATTACCCAACCTTCGAACATGTGGTTGAGCTGATCCGCACACAGCGCGACGTGAAACTCCTGGTCGAGGTGGAAACCTGCGTGCAATTGGCCAGCTATCGCCCCGGGCGGATCGAGTTTCAGCCAACCGCGGACGCACCCCAAGACCTGTCACAACGCCTTGGGGCCGCCTTGCAACGCTGGACCGGAACGCGCTGGGGGGTGAGTGTGGTCAACGACGGCGGGGCCGAAACCATCGCCGCAAAACGCGATGCGGCGGAAACCGCACTCAAGGAGGAAGCCTCCGACCACCCTATGGTCAGGGCCGTGCTTGCCGCCTTTCCCAAGGCCACGATCACCCAAATCCGCACCCCGGAGGATCAGCAAGCCAAGGCCGAGGCCGACGCCCTGCCCGAGGTCGAGGATGAATGGGACCCCTTCGAGGAAGATTGACAGCCCCACCCTTGCCGCCCGCCCCCGGCGCTGCAATATGTTAACCAAGTCATGGCGCAGATACTGCGCCGTCACCACTCACAACCGGAGAGATCAGATGTTCAAAGGACTGGGCCAGCTCGGCGATATGGCCGGCATGATGAAAAAAGCGCAGGAAATGCAAACCAAGATGGCCGAGCTGCAAGAAGAGATGCACAACATCATGGTCGAAGGCGAATCCGGCGCGGGCCTTGTGAAAGCCACCTGTTCGGCCAAGGGCGAACTCAAGGGCCTTGATATCGACCCGTCCATCTTCAACTCCGACGACAAGGAAGTCGTCGAAGACCTGATCCTCGCCGCGATCAAGGACGCCCAGCAGAAGGCCAATGAGCGCGCACAGGAAGAAATGAGCAAACTGACCGAGGAAATGGGCCTTCCAAAGGATATGAACCTGCCCTTCTGATCTTCATCTTTCCACCAATACTCCGGAGGAGCGTTGAAAATCCTCAGATTTTCAACGTAGGGGGCTGGCCCCCACCTCCGCCCGCAGCCACAGGCGCCACCGGCCATGAATTCCACCCGCGACATCGACGCCCTGATCGACCTTATGGCAAAGCTGCCCGGGCTGGGGCCGCGCTCGGCCCGGCGCGCGGTATTGCACTTGATCGCCAAGCGCGAGTTACAACTCCTGCCATTGGCCGACCTGATGCAAAAGGTCGCCGCCACGGCGCGCGAATGCCTCAACTGCGGCAATATCGGCACAACCGATATCTGCGACATCTGCACCTCCGAGAAACGCGCCAATGGTCAGCTTTGCGTTGTCGAGGACGTGGCCGATCTTTGGGCCATGGAACGCGGTCACGCCTTCAAAGGGCGCTACCATGTGCTTGGCGGCACGCTTAGTGCTCTCGATCAAGTCGGCCCCGAACAGTTGCGCATCCCGCAACTGGTCAACCGGGTCGACGCGGAAAACGTGACCGAGATCATTCTTGCCCTGAATGCCACCGTGGATGGTCAAACGACGGCCCATTACATCGCCGACCAGTTGGAAGATCGCGTCACGCTGACGTCACTGGCGCAGGGCGTGCCGATTGGCGGAGAACTGGATTACCTCGACGACGGCACGATCAGCGCCGCGCTCAATGCCCGAAAACAGCTTTAACCAAGGCAATTGGACTATAAGTACCATAGATGAAAAAGGCCGGACCTTTCGCAAGGCCCGGCCACTTGTCGTCGGGTACGCCTGAAATCAGGACTCGTCGTCTTCGTCTTCGTCGTCGGAACTGTCCGGCAGGTTAAAGAAACTATCGGCGTCGATCTTTTCCTCTTTTTCCGTGTCGTCCCCGCCAAGGCTGAAGGTTTCCAGCCCCTCGATCGCGGTCGGAATGCGCGGCTCGGCATCACCCTCAAGGCTCTGCTCGGTGCTCAGCAACTTGCGGCGCTCGTCGTCATCCATCGCCTCGCCTTCCTTGGCCCTCTTGGCAGCGGCCTTTTGCACGGCAGCATCCAGTTCGGATTGCTTGCACAGCCCCAAGGCAACCGGGTCAATGGGCTGCATGTTGGCGATGTTCCAGTGGGTCCGCTCGCGGATCGACTGGATCGTGGGTTTCGTGGTCCCGACCAGCTTGGCGATTTGAGCGTCGGCCAATTCCGGATGGAACTTCACCAGCCACAGAATCGAATTCGGGCGGTCCTGACGCTTGGAAAGCGGCGTGTACCGCGGGCCACGGCGTTTTTCTTCGCCGGAAGCGGCGGGGTTGAACTTGAGTGTCAGCTTGTGCAGCGGATCGGCCTCGGCCTTGTCGATCTCGTCTTGCGTAAGTTGGTTGTTGGCAATCGGATCAAACCCTTTGACACCAGCTGCCACATCACCGTCGGCGATGCCCTGTACTTCCAACTCGTGCATTCCGCAGAAATCGGCAATCTGCTTGAAGCTGAGCGTTGTATTATCCACCAGCCAGACGGCGGTGGCCTTTGCCATAAGCGGTTTTGCCATATCTCGGGCCTCCTTCGCGCAAATCTTCCCCGTTGCCTTAATCGGCTGCGTCCTGATCGGGCGCGGGTTTCCGTTGTCGGGGAACTTGGCGGCTATATACTGATACATGTCGGAAAATGGAAGGCCAAAGAATGCGCGCGTTCGTGTTGTTTTTATTCAGTGCCGTCGCAGCCTTTGCCGAAGGCGAGCGTGCAGGGGAATTTGATTACTACCTTTTGGCTCTCAGTTGGTCCCCGACGTGGTGCGCGCTTGAAGGCGATGACCGCGACTCGCCACAATGCGACGCATCGAAGGATCATGGATGGGTCCTGCACGGACTTTGGCCGCAGTACCATCGCGGCTGGCCGTCGCATTGCAAAACAGCACAACGGCCACCCTCGCGCCGGATGACTCAGGCAATGGCCGATATCATGGGAACCTCGGGCTTGGCTTGGTACCAATGGAAAAAGCACGGCAGTTGCACGGGTCTTTCCGCATCCGCCTATTACGCCCTGTCTCGCAAAGCATATGACCGCATCAACCGTCCAGAGGTATTTCGCAAACTCACCAAATCGGTCAAACTGCCCGCATCGGTGGTTGAAGACGCATTCTTGAAGGCCAACCCAATGCTGGAACCCGATATGCTGACGGTGACCTGTCGCGCGGGCCGCATTCAAGAGGCGCGCATTTGCCTGTCCAAAGACCTCAAGCCGGTGCCTTGCGGGCGCGACACGCTGCGCGATTGCCGTTTGAAAGACGCTCTCTTTTCCCCAATTCGCTGAGACCTCGGGTTGCCCGCCAAACCCGCGAATCCCTGCCTCACATGATGGCCGAATACGCCCCCGGGGCGCGCCCAACTGCCGCCTTCTGAGTGTCACGAATTTGGCAAAACAGGAAATTTACGTGGCAGGCAAAAGGCAAATTATGGGAAAAATAAGGCAAAAGTTCCCCTTTCGGAAACAGTTGCCACTTTCATATTTGACTGTACCCATAATTCACTATCTGATGAGGCTTGCTTTCGGTCAGAGAAACAATCTGTTTACGCGAAAGTTGGCCGAATTTGGGCAAAAAATTGTTAAAGTCTTTCAAGAACTTGCCGGAATTCGACAACAGTCGGGTTTGATGAGGGAACCGGTTTTGCCGCGCGCATTCGCCGCTTGGCACAGCCGGAAGAGACGGGAAAGCGTCGCTGCCACGACGCCTCTTTTCTCAAACCTCGTCAGACAACCGTCAATGACGAAGACCAGTGAAGACAGTAACCAGTGTTGCCGGGGGGGCAACTATGAAAGACGATGTGCTCACAAAGGGCTCTTTTGAAGGGTCCGACCATTTCGAAACGCTGCGCGTGGCGCAGACCAACGTTGCGATGCGTGTCGTTTATGCAAGCGACGCCACGGTGCTGCCTGCGCCGTCCGGTCCGGCCCGTCAGACGGGCCGAAGCGATAACCTTTATCGCAGGTATGGCAAGCGCCTTCTGGACGTGGCTTTCGTTGTGGCGACGGCTCCTTTGACCCTGTCGATCACACTGCTTTGCGCGTTGGCGCTTTGGATAGAGGGTGGGCAACCCTTTTATCGCCAGACCCGGCTTGGCGCGAATGGCAAGACGTTCCGCATTTTCAAACTCCGCACCATGGGCCAGAATGCAGAACAGGATCTAAAGAACCTTCTCGCGAAAGACGAGGTTCTGCGCGAAGAGTGGGAAACCACTCAGAAACTGAAAAACGACCCGCGGATCACTCGTGTTGGTGCCCTTCTACGCAGCACCTCTCTCGATGAGATGCCGCAGTTTCTGAACGTGCTGAAAGGCGAAATGAGCGTGGTTGGCCCGCGCCCGATGATGCCAGACCAACTGCCGCTGTATCCTGATCCCTCGTCCTACTTCGATCTGCGGCCAGGCATCACCGGTGAATGGCAAGTCTCAGACCGGAATGAAAACAGCTTCGCCCATCGCTCCACTATCGACACGCGGTATGATTTTTCTATGACCCTTATCGGAGACCTGAAGATCATCGCACAAACAATCGGCGTGATCATGCGCCGGACTGGCTATTGACGAAAAAAACCAAATACTCGGGATCTTCCGCTATGAACATGCGCTTTCCAACGGCAACAAGCCAGCAGCACGACCTTGTCGAGACGTCTGCCAAGGCCCCCGCGCCGCAGTCGTCCGGCGATGTGTTCTTCGGCAATGGCCGCGTTCATGCGCGTAAAGATGCATGGGAATCGCTGCGGCTCATCCGGCCCGACGTGCGTCAACACCTCTTGTCCGGTGCGCCCTTGGTCGATTACCATCGGGACCATCCAGCCTCCAAGGCCTTCGATCTGTTGCGCACCCGTTTGGTTCAAACGCTGCGCCAACACGGTTGGAGTCGTATTGCCATCGTCGCCCCCACATCGGAAAGCGGCGCCACCTTCACCGCGGTCAATCTTGCCCAAAGCCTCGCCCGCGTCCCCGGTTCAAGGTCGATCCTTGTCGACCTAGACCAACGCAAGCCGGGTGTCGCCAAAGCACTGGGCCTGCGGGATGACTGGCGGATCAGTGATTTCCTCTGTGGCCGCACCTCCATGGAGCGGCATATGTTCCGTGCCTCCGATAGCCTCGCGCTCGCGCTGAATACCATGCCGAACCCGGACGCGTCCGAACAACTGCACGATCAGGTCAGCGCCGCCGTATTGGAGGACATGGAAGAGGCTCTTCTGCCCGATGTCGTACTCTATGACCTTCCACCAATGCTTGAATACGACGACGCAGCCGCCTTTTTGCCCAATGTCGATGGCGTGCTTCTGGTGGCGGATGGCACACAGACCACGCGCCGTCACATCGAACAATGCGAACGCATTATCGACGGCCAGTCACAGCTTCTCGGCGTTGTGCTCAACCGTGGTCGTGTCACGGCAGATTGATTTCCTACCTGTCCGACGCCAGATTAAACTCCTTACGGTCATAGTTTTGCCGGGTTGTCATGGTTTACACGCGCGTAAACCACCCATTCGCTAGGACCTTGAGGGAGACGGCGGAACAGAAGGCAGGTGAAAAGTTGGAGCAGTTGATTTCCATCGACGAATTCGTTGATCTGGTACGCCGGCGTATCAGGGTGATTTTGGCTGTCACGCTTCTGGGCTCTTTGGCCACAGTCTTTTTCGCCATGCAGCAGATACACCTCTATCGCTCCTCCGAGGTCATTCAGGTCAAGCGACCGACAGTCGATGATGAGCTTGCCCCGACCACTGTGGACAGTGCTTCGGCCCGCCGCTTGCAACTGATCCAACAACAACTGATGACGCGCGGAAATCTTCTGGACGTTGCCGAGAAGTACAACCTTTTCAAAGGGATGGAGGGCCTTAGCCAAACGGAAAAGGTGGCCAGCATTCGCAATTCCGTGACCATTGATGGTGTCGCCGCTGCGCGCGAAGGCTTTACCGACGATGGGACCGTCTCGGTCATCACCATCACGGCCACCTTCGATACACCCCAAAAAGCGCAACAGGTGGCGCGTGAATTTTCTGCCCGCACGATCGAGATCAGTGCCAATCAACGCCTTGAACAAGCGCGCGAGACCCTCGCATTCTTCGCCAAGGAGGAAGACAAACTTCTGGAACAGCTTGAGACGCTGGAAGATGATGTCACCGCCTTCCGTCGCGAAAACAATCTGGCAATCTCCGGCAGCCTGGAATTTCGCCAAACCCAGATCGTCACCGTCAACAGCGCGATACTGGAAGTCGAGCGTGAGATCATCACGCTCCAGCAGGAACTCGCGCAGCTCGATCAAAACCAACGCGCCGCCACACTTCAGCGTCAACAACGCGAAATCGAAGCGCAGCTTCAGGCGTTGAACAATCAAAAAAGCCTGCTTGAAACCCGTGCCGAGGAACTCAGCACCACGATTCAACGCTCCCCACGCATCGAGCGCGAACTTGGGGCTTTCGACCGGCGCCGCGGAAAACTCCGCGACCAGCTGGATGTCATCAACGCACGCCGCGCCGAGGCCGAGGTTGGCTTCAAACTGGAACAGCAGCGCCAGTCCGAACGCCTAAGCGTGATCGAACCTGCCGCCCTTCCGGAGTATCCTTTCACATCCAGCCGGAAGAAATTGGTCGTCATGGGCGCCTTCGCCAGCGCTCTTCTGGGCATCGGTGTCGCGTTCATTCTGGATATGCGGCATCCTGTGATCCGCAGCAGCCGACAGATGCAGCGGCGCATCGGCGTGACACCTGTCGTTACGATCCCGGAAATGAACATAAAGCCCATGAAAGAGCCGAAAGCGCATTGGCGCACACGCCTCAAGCGCGGCTTCGCGAACTATGTGCGACAAGCGCGCAAACGGCGCGACAATGAAAACACCAAGGGCAAGGCCTAGATATTTACAGGCCCGATAGGGCGGCAATTGCCGAAAAATGCAGGCTCACTGCGACGCCGATGATCGCTGCCCCCAAGACTCCGGCCACAACATCATGCGCAGGGTCCCATACGCCATGCACCCGCGCCAACCAGACCAAAACCGGGTAGATCAAAATAGCGGCAATCCCCAAGGCCACAATCGCCCCCAATAGCCCGAATTGCGTGATGCCTATCAACAGGCCGGCAACCTGCAACACCGCGCGCGTTCCCGAAAAAACGAAGAACCGCTTGGAGTCACCGGCCGCAAGGGCCGCTTGGTCATAGGTCACACCGATAACCTGCGGAACAAGCGCGCATGCGATCAGGACGACCATCGCACCGGCCTGCGCATAGCGGTCATCGTATAGCACCTCGACCAGCCATGGCCCGGCAACCGCCATGACGGACAGCAGGCCCATGATACCACCCGTCATGGCCACGCGAAGCCTTCGCAGCTTCGCGGAGGTCTCGCTTCCCTTTGCCGGAAGCATCTCACGATAGACCGGGATCAAGACCTTCTGCGTCACCGCATGCCCCAAAAGCAAAGGGAAGGACGCAAGAAAATACCCGATGTTATAAATGCCCAAGGTTTCAAGACTCAGAAAGCGACCCAAAATCGCCTTGTCCCCTTGGCTTGTCACGAACCAGAACGCGGTGCTCAGGAATATCCACTTGCCAAAGCGGACAAGTTCCTTGGCCGCAGCCGGCTCCCATTGGAAACGGTTGGCCTCACCGGGCAGGAATATATGCGTCAGCAACAGTTTCGCCGCCGCCCCGATCACCCCGCCGATCACCAAAGCAACCACCGAACCGGTGATCCACGCCAAGATGATCATGCTGACGATACCAATGAACTGGCTCAGCAGGTCCAGCATCGTAAGCCGCCCCACCAGCAAATGCCGGTGCGCTGTCTCGATACGCGTCGGGTTGAACCCGGCAAGAACCAAGGAAATAGCCGCGATCGGCAAATAGGTGGCCAATTCAGGGGCATCATAAAGCTGTGACGCGGGCCACGCCAAAAGGCATGCCACCGCCCAGAGGCATCCCCCCCGGATCACCTGAATGGTCCACGCCGTGTTCAAGAACGCCGGATCGTCGCCACGCTTGTTTTGCGAAATTGCCGGACCAATGCCCACATCCGAGAACATCATCAAGCCCACAGTCACCACACTGACCAAGGCCATCAGGCCAAACGCCTCGGGAAACAACAGCCGCGCTAGGATCAGGTTCGACGCAAGACGCAACGCCTGACTGCCGCCATATCCAAGCACCAACCATGAAGAACTGCGCAACACGCGGGCCACCAATTGATTGCCCCGGAATGCCGATATCAGGGTGGTCATGGTGCGCGCTCCGGCGGTGCATTGGGTTCGCGCCAAGGTACGCTCCGCTCGCCCAACGGTCAATGAAACCAAGGTTTTCCAAGTGTTTTTGCCGTCTGAAAGAGACAATATTGCCCGCGTCGCCACACTGTCTCGCCCTCTTGAATACTGCGCCTTTCCCACATGACGATAAGCCGCTAGGAAAGACCCAGCACCAGTTCTTCCAAGGCGGAATGCCCTCGTGACCATTGCTTACGTCCTCAACACCTATCCACAGCCTTCGCACAGCTTCATCCGCCGTGAGATTCGCGCGTTGGAGGCGCAGGGCACGCCAATTCTACGCATCGCCATGCGCCGCCCGACGATGCCGCTTGTCGATGCGCAGGATCACGAGGAAGAGGCACAAACCGAATATGTCCTCGAAAAAGGTGCCGCCGCCCTCCTCGGTGCCGTTCTGTCGCGATTGCTCAAGACCCCCGGGGGCTGGTGGCGCGCGCTGCGTATGGCCATGCGTGCAGGCAAACGCAATCCATCGGGCCGAATGCGCCACCTGATCTACTTCGCCGAAAGCTGCTATATCGCCGATTACTGCGCAAGGGCAGGCGTTACCCATGTCCATTCCCATTTCGGCACCAACTCGGCCACCGTCGCCATGCTGACCCATGCCATGGGTGGACCAAGCTATAGCGTCACGATGCATGGGCCGGAAGAATTCGACGCCCCCGGCGCGCTGTCCTTGGGCGATAAAATGGCCAATGCCGCCTTTACCGTCGCCATAAGCAGCTTTGGCCGCAGTCAGCTTTGCCGCTGGGTCGATCACGCGCACTGGCCACGTCTCAAGGTGGTGCATTGCGGCATCGACCCGGCCCGGTTTCCGCCCCCCGATCCGGTGGCGCCGGGGGCACCTCACCTCGTCTCCATCGGGCGTTTCTCCGAACAAAAAAGGCAATTGGTGCTGATCGAGGCCATGGCCCTGATCGTGAAGGCGCATCCCGATGCGCATCTTACGCTGATCGGTGACGGCGATCTGCGACCACAGATCGAAACCGCAATCAAATCCTGCGACTTGCAAGGCAACGTAACCCTCACCGGCTGGTTGTCCGAAGACGAGGTGCGCACCGAACTTGGCCGGGGGCAGGCCCTCATCATGCCCAGTTTCGCCGAAGGCCTTCCAATGGTCATCATGGAAGCCATGGCCGCTGGCCGGCCAGTGATCGCCACCTATGTCGCGGGCATACCCGAACTCGTGCAACCGGGCATGAACGGCTGGCTTGTCCCGGCAGGCGATGCCAAGGCGGTGGCGCAAGCGGTCGGTGACTTGGCCAAATGCGATGCCGAGACCCTGACCCGGATGGGCAAAGCAGGCCGCGCGCGCGCACTGGACCGGCACGACGTGGAAAAGGAAGCGGCAAAACTCGCCGGGCACTTCGCCCGGGCAAGGGGCTAGCGCCCCCGCGCCCAAGCCTTCGTCGACTCCACAAGCCCGGACTTCACCGCCAGTTTCACCATCAAATACGATACAAGACCCAGCGGATCAGAAGGCCCAAACCGCAACACCTCAAGCGTAGTCGGTGGCTCGATCTCGTCATTTTTCAGAAGCTCGGGATAATAGGCGGCGATCTCATCGACACCATCATCCTGCCGTCTGCGCACCTTGACCAGATTGATAAATCCCTCCACCAAGGGCCAGCTATAGCGCGCCGAAACACACTCCCGTTCCTCGGGCGCGAAATGCAGCCGTGCAAATGTGTCGTCGGAAATAATATCCGGCCAAGCCCCCCAACGCGCACGGCCCGCCATATTCATGGCAAACACCCCGAACCCCGGCACGCCCTGCGTCACAAAGGGAAGGCGTTGCCAAATCCGCGCATAGGCACGGGTAAAGCCACTTTGCGCCGGTGCCACCTCGGGCCGCCCGGAGGCATAGCGCGGGATTGGGGTATCCAAGGACCGGACAAGCTGCGCCAACAAGGGGCGCGTGACAATCACATCCGCATCCAGATAGACAAGAATATCCCCTTTCGCGGACTGCTCCGCCAGGTTCAAGGCATTCAACTTGCCGGGTGTCTCGGTTTCGATCACCTCAAACCCCCAACCGCGTTCTCGGGCCGCCTCTGTCAGGCCCTGCGCGATCAGCGCCGTGTTATCCGAACAGGCATTCGCCACCACGATCACCTCGGCCCGATACCCTCCGGGGCTAGACACCAAAAGCGCCCGCAAACAATTGCCGATATATCCCGCTTCATCATGCGCAGGCAGGAGCACCGAGACCAAAGGATCACTCACAGCCCACCTCACACATCAGGGCCGCACGCAGGGCCTGCCACCTTGGATTGTCATCCTCCAAGTGGCGCAAATGCCCCCAGCTTCCCCATTTGGTGGGCGCATAGACATCCGCATAGGCCGTGAACACGCCATCGGTCAGGTCACGCCACCCGGTCAAAAGCTCATCGTAAAGCCGCGCCATATAGGGCGAATAGTTGAACGCTTGGAAGAATGCCGTCAGCTCTTCATCATCCACCGCCTCGCCGATACCCACCACATGGCTCCCGCCTTCATAGATCACCAGCTCAAGGCCATGCGCCTGCGCGACTTGGGCGTGATAGGGCAGAACCCGGCCAAGAAGGTCCGCAACGGTATCGGTGGAATCCCCGCTCAAGGCCCCGCCTTGAAGCTCCTCACCGGCCTTGCGCATCGCAAGGTCAAACCGATGCGCGTCAATATGGGCCTCAAGTGCCTCACCGCTCAGGCCTGCGTCACGCCCTTCAGCCACGGCCGCCGCGCGGCTTTCCTCAAGCCAACCCGCCATCAAATCGGCACGCGCCCCGGTGCCAAGAATGCCGCCGAAATACCCCGTGACAGCATAGGCATCGAAGGCGATCCATGGCGGCACCCCGTCACTATCGGGTTCGGCCATCCAGAGCGGTGCCTCGAACACCAACTCCTCAAGACCAAGCCACCCTGTCTGGCTGGAAATCACGGTGATGAGGTCCGGCCCACCGTCGCCCCAAACCTCGGACCAAATCCGCGCCACCTGCGCTGCGCGCATACCGTAAAACTGCGCCCCCGCATCCTCGACGCCCCAACGCCGCTGCGCCTGCTCAGCGGCCCAACGCGCCTGATCGAAGGCAAAATTCCATACTTCGTTGGAGTATTCGGCATAAACCCTTCGCCCCTCCGGCAGGCCTTCGCGCACCATCCCGGCAAACGCACGCACGAACGCATCATTCGCCCGGTGCGGAATGTTCAGCCATGCATCGGCACCCGTCTCGCGCACCAAGCGCAACATGACTTCCAAAGGCACACCTTTGCGGGCATAGGTATAATCTCCGGGCGCGGGCCGCTCTGACCACTGGGAAATCTCTGAATTGTTGGTCTCCATCCAGTCCATGAAGCGCAGCAGCTTGAAGCCCTGCAAGCGCTCCAACCACAAAGGGTTGAACACCTCACCCGCTTCAAACCGCTCAATATGCTCTTCCTTCACAACGCTGATCTTGCGCACCGGATCTTCGGGGTTGCTGCGCTGAATACGGATATCCACCAACCCCTCCCCGGGGGTGAAATCGAACCGCACCTCGCCATCACCATAGCGGATATTGCCGGCCCGCCCGCCGACCTCGACAATCCCCTGTCCCTCAAAGGCCAAACGATACCGCCCGGCGGTATAGCCTGCGTCCTCGGGCAAATCCGTCAAGATCACCGTGCCAAGCGTGCCCATCTCGCGCGGCAATCGCTTGGGCCAGCCGTGCTCATCCAGAAACCCGCCCTCGACCAATTCGGCATGCCCCGCACCCCCCCATTGATTGGGCTTATGCACGATCCAGGGCCGCGCGGTTTTCATTACGTCCAAGAACGGTTGCTGCACCGACCAATCATTGACTGCCGCGAGACCGATCCCGACATTGCCCTTGCCCTCTGGCGCGTCGGCCTGTTCCATCTTTGGGCTGGCCTTGGGTGTCTGCCCACCGCCAGCCACCTGCGCCGCCACCGCCTGCAACTGCGCCGCCATACCCTCGGTCGGCGCATCATAGGCCCTACCCCATGGATTGGTCAGGCGATGCGGCAGGCCCTCGGGGCCTTGCCCGGTGACAAAGCCATATTGCACCAGCGCCACGTAGTAATGCCCCAGATCGCTTAGATGAATATCGTCATCGAAAAGCGGGGCGAGGCTCTCAAGGCCCGTGACCTCGCCCGCCTCGATCGCCGCGTGCAGGGCCA
>DATFKJ010000021.1:0-2598 GCA_035268705.1 Roseovarius sp.
TGCGCGGGGCCGAGGGCCAGTCGCTCGACCCGCTGGGGCACCTCAAGCGGCATGGCGTCATGGGCCACCGCCCAAGCGTTAAGCCCGCGAAAGCGCAGATCGAAGATGCGCGCCGTGGCCGTATTGACCAGCCGCAAGCGCAGGCGTGCGCCCGGGCGCACGCTTTGGCGGTGTTCGGGGGTGGCGTTGACGGTGATGTAATTGCCCAGACGTCCGGCGTGGGACATATCGTGCCATGCCCCGAAGGAGGGGTGGATCACCGCATCATCGGCCATGCGCCAATCGTCCAGAACCAGTACGCGGTCGTCGTCCACATTCGGGGCATCGGGTTCTTCGACCACCAGAACGCCCGCCAGCCCGCGCGAGATTTGCTCAAGCGAGTTGGCGTGGGGGTGGTACCAGAACGTGCCGGCATCATTGAGTTTGAAGCGATAATCGAAGGTGGCTCCGGGGGCGACGGGCGCTTGCGTGAGGTCCGGCACGCCGTCCATGGCATTGGGCAGGCGCAGCCCGTGCCAGTGGATCGTGGTCTCTTGCTCCGCCAGTCCATTCACAAGCCGCACGTCAAGAGTATCACCCTGCGCAAACCGCAGCATCTGGCCCGGCACTGCGCCATTATAGGCCCAAACCTGAGTTGCGGCATAGCCTTCGGGGGCCAGTTGGGCCGTGGCGGGGGCGGCGGTGATCCGGGTTTGCCCGCTGGCCATTGCCATGCGGGGAAGGGCGGCAAGGGCCGTGGAGGCGGCAAGGGCCGTGGAGGCGGCAAGGAAATGGCGGCGGGTCAGGGGCATGAGCGGGTTCTCCTCTCGATTAGAGATAGATGCGCCTTTTGCGCGCGCGATCAAGCCCTCGGGGCACAAGCGGTTTCGAAACCGCTTGGCCAAAGCCGTTCCAACGGCTTTGCCCCGGTCACCGCTTGCGCCGCCCGCCTGGTGATTTGGAGTGGAAGCCCGGCGGCCGTTTGCCAACCCATTTTATGAACCGGGCCAAGCGCGGGTGGGCGTGCAGGGCTTCGATCGTTGAATACGCGCGGGCAAGCTCTGCCTCGGACAGGGTGGTGTGAATCTCGTTGTGGCAAATCTGGTGCAACAGGACGGTCGGCCCGCCTTTGCCGCCTTTGAGTTTCGGCACAAGGTGGTGCAGGCTTTGCCGTGCCTCGGCTGGAATGGGCCGCCCACACAAGGGGCAAATCGGATCATCCATCGCTTTTTCTTGATCCTTGCGCTTGGGACGGGCAAGAGGATGGCGGTGACGGGCCAAAAGGCAAGAGGTGTTCGGTATGGACTGGGAAGCGCAACCCGAGATCGTGCAACAGGCATGGGGGTATGTCTTGCAGGGCTGGGAGGTGGCCGAAGGCTGGCTGCTCAGTCCCGCGGCTTGGTCACAATTCGGGTTGCTGATCGCTTCGTACCTTCTGGCATTTTTGCTGAGTCGCCGGTTGAAGCCGTGGCTGAGCCGGATTCTGACACCGGGCGAAGGGCAGGACGGCGTTTTTGCCAGCGCCCGGCGCTTCGTGCTGATTTTCGTGCCGCTGCTTTTGCCGCTTTTGGCGTATGGGTTCACCGGCATCGGGGAAAATGTCACCCGGTCGATCTTTGATTCCGGGGCGGTGATCGCTTTTGGCAAGCGCGTGTTCCTGCTTCTGGCGGCTTACATCCTTGTAAGGGATATCATCGGGGACCCGTTCCTCAAGGTCTTGGGCAGGTACATCCTGATCCCGGTGGCGGCTCTGCATGCCGTGGGCCTTCTGGATCTGGTGACCGAGCGGTTGGAAGCCACCATCGTGCCGCTTGGCAACATGTCTTTCGATCTGTTGTGGCTGATCAAGGGACTGGTCCTGGGGGCGGTTGTCTTCTGGCTTGGCCGTTGGTCGAACGATCGGTCCACGACCTATATTGAGGCCCAGGAAGAGATGCCCCCTGCGACCCGGCAACTGGCGGCCAAGGCCGCCGAGATCGCGATTTTCGGGGCGGCCTTCCTGATCTTGATGAATATCATGGGGATACCGCTGACCTCACTGGCGGTGCTTGGCGGGGCTATCGGCGTTGGGCTCGGGTTCGGCCTGCAAAAAATCGCCTCGAATTATATCTCGGGTGTGATCCTGTTGCTGGAAGGGCAGGCCACGGTGGGCGACTATGTCGAGTTGGACAATGGCGAGGCCGGGACCATCGTGAAAACCACAGCGCGGGCGATGTTCCTTGAAACTTTCGATGGCCGCTGGATCGTTGTCCCGAACGAGGATTTCATCACCACCCGCGTTGTCAACTATTCGGACCAAGGTAGCGCCAATCGCTACGAGGCCCCGTTCTCGGTGAGTTACGACACCGATATCAACCTGATCCCCGACATGGTGGAAAAGGCGGTTTCGGAGTTACCCTTCATCCTGCAAGAGCCCGATGGCCCGGATTGCGAATTGCGCGCTTTCGGCGATAGCGGGGTGGAATTTGCCGTGGAGTTCTGGGTGAACGGCATTGATGACGGCAAGAACAAGTTTACCCCGAAGGTGATGTTCGCGATCTGGAACGTGCTGAAAGACAACAACATTGAAATCCCCTTCCCGCAGCGTGTTGTGCATCACGTCGGGCTGGATAAGGGCGA